>JBOHUY010000223.1:0-4672 GCA_050735015.1 Candidatus Dormibacterales bacterium
CGGCTCCTCCCGCCGCCCGATGCCACCCCCCGCCGCCTCGACGCCGGTGGGGACGCGCCCGCTGGCCCCCGCCGCCGCCGGGGGCAAGGTCGGACGCAACGATCCCTGCCCATGCGGGTCGGGGAAGAAGTACAAGAGGTGCCATGGCCGCTGAAGCCCCGTCCGACAATCCCGAGCAGCTCTATCGGCGCGTTCAGCAGATCAAGGAGCACCTTTGACCTGTCCGCCAAGTCCGCACGGGCGGACGAGCTGGAGCGTCGGTTGGGTGAGCCCGGCGCCTGGGACGACCCGGGGACGGCCGGACGCGTGGCCCGCGAAGCGGCCGAGCTCCGTGACGAGGTCCAGGCCTGGGACGGGCTGACCAGGAGAGCTGAGGACCTGATCGAGCTCTGGGGGCTTGCGGACGGGGACGAGAGCATGTCCGCGCAGCTGAGCCAGGAGCTCTCGGCGCTCGACCGCGAGCTCCAGGCACGTGAGCTCGACCTCCTCTTCACGGACCCCTACTCCTCGCACAACGCGGTGGTCAGCATCACCGCCGGCCAGGGCGGCATCGAAGCCCAGGACTGGGTCGAGATGCTGATGCGGATGTACCTCAAGTGGGCCCAGTCGCGGTCCTTCGCGGCCGATGTGCTGGACGAGGCCACGGGGGAGGAGGCCGGGCTCAAGGGGGCGACCTTCGTCATCCGGGGGCCCCGTGCCTACGGGCTGCTGCGCTCCGAGCACGGCGTCCATCGCCTGGTCCGCATCTCGCCCTTCGACCAGCAGCACCGCCGCCACACGTCGTTCGCACTCGTCGAGGTCATGCCCGAGCTGGAGGAGGCGGAGGAGGCGGAGATCGAGATCGATCCCGACGACCTTCGCATCGACCGCTACAGGTCCACCGGGGCGGGCGGCCAGCACGTCAACAAGACGGACTCGGCGGTGCGCATCACCCACGTGCCCACCGGCATCGTCGTGACCTGCCAGAACGAGCGCTCCCAGATGAAGAACCGCGACATGGCCATGAGGATCCTGCGCTCGAGGCTGCTGCGCCGGAGGCAGGAGGAGGCCGCGAGGCAGCGCGAGGAGCTGCGCGGCGACGTCATGCCTGCGGAATTCGGGTCCCAGATCCGCAACTACGTCCTGCAGCCCTACACGCTGGTCAAGGACGTCCGTACGGGCGTCGAGGTGGGCAACGCCCAGGCCGTCCTCGACGGTGAGGTGGACACCTTCATCGAGGGCTGGCTCCGGTGGAGGCTCTCGCAGGACGGCGCCTGAGCCGGAGGGCTGGAATATCGTTGTCGGCACAACCATTTGGACGAGGTGAGGGCTCCGCATTGATGGAGGGCCCAAGGAGCGCTAGTTGAAAGACCTCGACGGCATCCACCACATCTCGGCCGTGACCGCCGACGGCCCCCGCAACGCGGACTTCTACACGAGGGTCATGGGTCTGCGCCTGGTCAAGAAGACAGTCAACCAGGACGACCCCACGGTCTACCACCTCTTCTACGCGGACGAGGCCGGCAGTGCCGGCGCCGACCTCACCTTCTTCGAGTACCCGGGCGTCCGGCGCGGTCGGCCCGGTGCGGGCATGGTGGATCGGATCGCCTTCCGCGTCGCTTCCGCCGACGCCCTCGAGTTCTGGCGGCGCCGGCTGGAGCGGGAGGGACTCGACGCCCGCGGCGAGGACGGCGCCCTCTGGTTCCAGGACCCCGAGGGACTAGGGCTCGCCCTGGGGGTCGACGAGAGCGGCGACGAGCCCCTGGTGGCCTGGCACCCGGACATCCCCGAGGAGGTCGCCCTGCGCGGCTTCGCGGGCGTCCACGCCCTGAGTCAGGGGCCGGAGGCGAGCCGGGCCTTCCTGCAGGGGGCGTTGGGCTTCGCGCCGGGGCGGGAGGGCTCCTACGAGGCGAGGGGTCCCCGTCGGGCCTCCTTCTACGACTATGGCGAAAGCCTCGAGAGAGGCGCGGGGGGAGCCGGTACGGTGCACCATGTCGCTTTCGCTTCCGCGATCGAGGATCACGAGGCCTGGCGCCGGCGTGTCCTGGAGGGGGGCGCGTCGCCGACCCCGATCATCGACCGCTTTTACTTCCGGTCGGTCTACTTCCGGGAGCCGAGCGGGGTCCTCTTCGAGATCGCAACGCTGGGGCCGGGGTTTGCCACGGACGAGCCCGCCGAGCATCTGGGCGAGTCCCTCTCCCTGCCGCCCGCCTTCGAGCACCTGAGGTCGCCGCTGGAGGCGACCCTGGCCCCCATCCCCAACCCGCGGGAGGGCTGGGCGGTCCCGGCACGGTTGCGCCGCTGACCCACCCCCAGCGCGGCCATCCCTTCAGGGCCGGCGCGGCGCCCGGGCTCGCCCGGCCCGCAAGTAGGCGAGCGGCCCCCTGGCCACGCCGGTGAGCTCGGCGAGGATGAGCGGGCCACGGCCGGCCCAGCTCGCCTCCGGCCTCGCCCAAAGGGTCACCAGGTGCCTGGCGCCCATGGGCAGCCGGCTCAGGACGGGGACGGTCTTGCGCGGGTCCGCCAGGTGCTTGACCCCGTAGGCCCCTAGGCCCATCCCGTACGCGTGCATCTGGGCTCTGAGCTGGTCTGGTTCCGGGCGGTGCAGGTGCCACACCATGGCGGAGGGCTCATACGCGATCGCCCGCCCGGCCCAGAGGATTCGATGGAAGGCGTCGAGGTCCTCGCCGCCGCGGGTCGCCGAGCCCGCTCCCAGGCGTTCGTCGAAGCCGCCCAGCTCCAACATGAGCCGGCGGTCCACGGTGAAGTTGGCGCCCGTCCCGATGCGGCCCGTGTCGAAGGGGAAAAGGCCCGATTCGCCGCCCGGCCGCGACATGCTGTAGACGTGGGGTTCAAGGCTGGACGACCACCAGGTTCGCCCGTCGAAGTACCGCTGGGCGGGGGTGTCCAGGCGGGCGGGCAGGACCAAGCCGGTCACGCAGCCGACGTCCGGGCGGGTGGCCAGGCCCCGCGCGACGCCGGTCAGCCAGCCTGAGTCCGGCAGCACGTCGTCATCTGTGAAAGCGACGTGGTCGAAAGCGGCGTCGGTCAGGCCCCGGTTGCGGGCGCGGGAAAGACCTGGAGCCTCCTCGCGTAGGTAGCGGAACCGGGAGTCGCCCGCCGCCAGGCGGTGGAAGGCGTCGAGGGCGTCCTCGGTGGAAGGCGCGCTGTCCACCACGAGGACCTCGAAGTGATCGTGGTCGAGCTCGCGGAGACGGGCCAGGGCCTGGGCCAGCAGCCGGGGCCGGTCATGGCTGCAGACGACAACGCTGAGGGGACGGCGCCGAGAGATGGCTCGCGCGGCACCGCACCGGGCGGGGCTTGGGATGCCCTCCGCGCCGAGGCTAACGGGCGCCTCCAGCCCGTCCTTCCGGAGGTGGGCTTGAATGGGCCCGGAGAACAGGGTCCAGATCCGCCCCGCCAGCTGGTCTCGGTCGAGCCCGGCGGGCGCCAGGGGTGTTTCCACGAAACCCAGGGGCAGGCCGTGGAGGCGGACCAGGACGCGGGCGTGCCCGTAGCGGCGCGGGCTCGAGGGGAGGGGGGACGACGGGCGAAGGGGGGCCCCCACCTCGACCTCGCCCATCCAGCGGCGACCGGCGTCGCTCATCGCTCCTGGTGGGTGGTGGGGGCCGGGCGGAGCCGGTACCCATACCGGTGGAGAAGAGGGGCCGTCAGCGCCGAGACCAGGCGTCCTTGTGGACGGGACATCGCCCAGCGCCACTCGTCGTCCTCCCGGAGGCTGACGGCGCCCGTGGCGAAGCGGGCCGGGTTCCCTGAGGCCGTGTGGTCGGCACCCATCCGGACCCGGCCGAGAGCGTCCAGTGGGGGGCCCGACCAGATCTCCCCGAGCGCTCGCCCGAGGCGCCCGATGACGGCCCCGGGACGGTCCACGAGGTCCTCGTACCGCACCAGCGAGTAGCTGGCCAGGGAGGACCGGCGGCCGGCCACCAGGACGTTGACGGCGTCCCAGTCCAGCGCTGACCAGAGCGGTGAACGCAGCTCCATGCTCTGGGCGCGCCAGTGGATCTCGGGCCGTTTCCGGACCCGGCGCCATGAGAACGCGACCGCCCGGCTGTCCCGCACCAGGTGCACGGCGTGGATGTCGAAGCCGCCCAGCTCTCTTAGGAGCCACCCGTGACGGGGCTGCTTCGAGGAGTCGACCAAGATGGTTGCGCCCGACACCTCCGAGATGGCGAGGTAGAGGCGCCGGAACAAGGCGGCGTACCGGTGCAGGCGCTCTCTATAGGGACCGGACCGCAGGGCCGGGATGAAGAGGCGGGCGATCTGTCCCCTGACGACCAGGCTCCCCCTCAGGGCCTCGTACTGCTCGGCGGGTACGCCTCGCGGCTCACAGCCGAAGGCCCGAGCGGTCACCTCGCGCCAGAACGCGCAGTCGCGGAACGGTGCGCCGCAGCCGCAGAGCTGGTTCTGGAGGTAGCCGCGGGCCCAGATGTCGAACATCTCGCCGGCGGGGTGCACGCCGGGCACCTGACCCAGCAGGCGCAGGAGGAGCGTGCTTCCACTCCGGCTGCTGCCGGCGATGAAGACGATCCTCAGGCGGGGGTGCGGTCCAGTGTCGGTCAAGGCGGCCTCGGCGGCACCGGCTCCGGTCTAACGTCCCGGCGCGTGGCGGAGACAGCCGCCGGCGGGCTGCCGGCGGCATCGTACACGACCCGGGGGGTGACCTCGGGGC
>JBOHUY010000224.1:0-6796 GCA_050735015.1 Candidatus Dormibacterales bacterium
TCGACGGCCAGTCCGTAGTGGCGGGCCCCGAGGGCGGCGACGCCGGCGGCGAAGCCCACCAGCGGCCTTGCCGGCCTGAAAGACGGCAGCATGCGGCGGTCGGCGAGCAGGAAGGCGGCCAACCAGGTGGGGCCGCTGTCGAGCTGGAAGGCGGCGTTCCAGTGGAAGTACAAGATGGGAAGCAGCGATCCGGCCGCGAAGCCGACCAGCGCGGTCACGGCGAGGCGTCTTGCGTACCAAAGCCAGGCGCCGCCGACGGCGACGGCCATGAGGGAGGTCGCGAAGATGGGGCCGGGCACGTTGCCGACGTAGAGGCGGATGGGGTCGACCGGCTGCGCCCCGGCCGCGAAGTACGACTGCCAGAGGTGGATCGGCTCCGCCAGCGGCCTCAAAGAGAGGGGGGCGACGTAGGCCTGGACGCGCCCGTGGACGGCCAGGAAGAGCGCCGCCCAGGCCAGGAAGGCGGTCTGGGCGCGCAGCCCGGGCAGCAGCCGCGCCCTGACCAGCTCCAGGAAGGCCGCCGCGCCGGCCACAGCGGCCGCCCACTGGAGCGCCACCGGCCCCAGCAGCCCGGTCGCGATCACCGCCGGGAGCACAGGACTCATGCCCATCGGCTGCCTGGCCAGCCGTGCGATCGCGTGCAGGGCAGCCCCCACGCCCAGCGAAATCCCAAGCATCTCGAGGGCGTGCAGCCGGAAGAGGAGGAGGCCGGCGACGGTGGGGGGGACCAGCGCCAGGCCCAGCACCACATCGGCGGGCAGAGTGGCCGGCTTGAACACGGCGGAGTCGAGTCGAGCCCCCACGGCGCGCAGCACGTTGGGGATTCTAGGCTCCGGTGCTTGGAAACTCCAACTGGCCGGGCGCGCGGTGCGGTTCGCCAGGGACGACCCGCTTGTCGCATAATCGGGCCCGTTGACGTCGCAGTCCTCCCGTCGTCTTGCAGCGACATCGGCCCTTTCCGTGCTCGCCGCGGCCGTGGTCGCGGCCCTCGGCGGAGTCCCGGCGGGCGCCGCCCCAGGTCCCCCCGCCGCGGTTCCAACCGACACCTGGACGACCCTCGCGCCGTTGCCCCGGCACCTGTCACAGCCGGTCTTCGCCCTGGCCGCGGACCCGGCCGGCGGCGCGTTGCTGGTGGGCACCGCCTCGGGGGGCATCTTTCGGAGCGGTGACGGCGGGGCGAGCTGGAGCACTGTCTGGCACGGACCCGGCCACGCGGTCCAAGTGATCGCGTTCAGTCCGGTCACACCGGGACTGGTGCTGGCCGGCACCAGGGGAGACGGGGTCCTCGTCAGCTCCGACGCGGGGATCACGTGGCGGGTGGATCCGGGGGCGGAGGGGGCCACGGTGAGGGCCTTCGCGTTCGCCAGCTCTGTGACCGTGGCCGGGACCGACAAGGGCCTCCTCACCAAGCCGGCGGGTGGTTCGTGGACGCCGGTGGGCCTCTCGCAGCTGAGCGTCTCGGCGATCGCGGCCGCCGCCGTCAACGATCCCGCCCGGCTCGTGGCTGGAGCTGACGCCACGACCGGACAGGAGTCGCTGCCCCTCTACGAGACCGCCGATGGCGGATCGCTCTGGTCGGCCCTGACAGGGCCCCCGGCCGGGACCGACATCGTGTCCACGCTTGCCGCGGGGCCGCTTCCCAGGGGGGGCACCGTCCGGCCCCTGATCATGGGCACCAACGCCGGCGCCTTCCTTTCCAAGGACGACGGCTCCTCTTGGTCGTCGCTGACCGCGCTCCCAGCCACGGACTTCAACCAGGCCGCGTTCGTGGACGCCAGCCCCGATCACTTCTACGTCGCCAGTGACGGCGGCGCCTCCAAGGCGGGCGGCCTCTGGTACACAGGCGACGGCGGCAAGAGCTTCCGCTCCCTGGCCCCTCCCATCCCCTCGGTGACGGCGCTCTCCGTGATCGGCGGCCCGCAGCCGGTCGTGTACGCGGCCACCCTGCGGGGCGCCGACCAGGCCGTCACGCTCTGGACCTATCACGACGCCGGAGGCAAGCCTTCGACGGCGCCCGGCGCCGTGCCGCCGGTGGCCGCGAGGACGGCGGGCGCCACGGCCCCTCTTCCGGCCGCGGTCGACTGGAGGGTCGCGCTCCTCCGGGGACCCGAGGCCCCCTATCTTTTTCTGGGGCTGGCGGCCGGGATGGTCCTGCTGGTCGCCCTGGGGACCTACCTCAGGCGGGCCCGCCCCTGAACCGGGCGGGCGCCCGCTCGCGCCCCCTCGCCCGGGCCACTTAGACTGCTTGGAGGTGCCCATCTCCCCGCTCGAGCGCCTGCACGATCTCGGGCTCACCCTGCCCCAGCCTCCGGCCGCGGTGGCCTCCTACATCCCGGTTCGCTCGGTCTGGCTGGGCCCGGAGCGCTCGCTCCTGCACGTCGCCGGGCAGATCCCGGTCAGCTCGGGCCGGCTCGCCTTCGAGGGGAGGGTGCCGAGCCAGGTCAGCGTCGAGCGCGCCCAGGAGGCGGCCCGCCTCTGCGCGCTCAACATCCTCGCCCACGTGGAGCGCGCGGCCGGGCTCCACCGGGTCGAGCAGCTGGTGCAGCTGACCGCCTTCGTCCTCTCCGACCAGGGGTTCGGGCGCGAGTCGGAGGTCGTCAACGCGGCCTCGGACCTGATGCTGCAGGTGCTGGGCGAGGCCGGCCGGCACGCCCGCGTCGCCGTCGGCGTGGCCTCTCTGCCTCTCAACAGCCCAGTGGAGATCGCGGCGGTGGTGCAGGTCGGCCCTGGCTAGCGAGGAGCGGCCGGAGGCCCGACCGACACCGGCTCCTTCTTCGCACCTGGCGGGGCCGGACCTGGTCGCGGCGGGGGGGAGCGCCCCTCCGGGGATTGGCCGTCCGGGCGGCATCCTCGCCGGCCGGCGCCGGCTCCTCCTGGTGGGGAGCACGGGCTATCTGGGCCTCGTCTACGGGGTCATGCTCTGGCGGGGCGTCGACATCGAGCCCCAATGGGTGGTCCTCTCGCTGCTCGTGATCGCGGCCGCCCTCGGCCGGGGCCGGCAGTTCATCCAGGACTGGCTGCCCTTCCTGCTGCTCTTCTTCGGCTACGAGGTCATGCGCGGGTTCGCCTCCAAGACCGGCTTCCCCGTCCACGACGTCTCGGGACTCGAGAAGGGCCTTTTCGGGGGCACCCTGCCCACCGCCTTCCTCCAGCAGCACCTCTACCACCCGGCCGTGATCAGCCCCTACGACTGGGTCACCATGGGCTTCTACTTCCTGCACTTCCCGCTCCCGATCGCCGTCGGCTTCATCTTCTGGGTCAACAGCCGGGATCACTACTGGCACTTCATCGCGGCTCTGCTGGTGATGTGCTTCCTCGCCTTCGGCACCTACCTCTTCTATCCGTCCGCGCCGCCCTGGTACACCTTCCAGGCCCCTGGTCCCGAGCACGTCGTCAAGATCATCGACGCCACCATCAGGAAGTGGGGGGTGGCGTACTTCGTGTCCCCCGTCTACACGCACATGGACCCCAACCGGTTCGCCGCCTTCCCTTCCCTGCATGCGGCCTTCCCGACCCTGGCGGCGGTCTACGCCTGGCGGCGCTACCGGCCGCTGGCGCTGGGCCTATGCGCCTACACGCTCTGCGTGTGGTTCTCGATCGTCTACCTCGGAGAGCACTATTTCGTGGACGCGCTCTGCGGGCTGCTCTACGTGGCGGCGGCCGCGCTCATCGTGGAGGGCTTCGCGCGTCGCCACGCGGGCGGTGCCGCCGCCGTTACTCCACCGGTGGCCGTGACGTCCCCGAGCCCGAGTCCGAAAGTGGAGCCATCACCACCAGGACGCCCAGACTGAGGCGGGCGTGGGCCCGGCCGGGGTCGACGCCGCGGGGCAGATCGACGTCCGCCACCCAGGAGCCCACCTGCCAGTCGCGGCGGAGGAAGCGCTGGCCATCCTGGGGGTATTTGCAGTCCGCCCGCACCCGGATGCGCCGGGGTTCCACGGTCACGTCGGTGTGGTCGCGGTGGGCCCCCGGGATGGGGGTGGCCAGGCTCAGCTGGCCGTTGCCCTCGTAGACGTTCACGGGGGGTACCGAAGGTGCCATTGCCATGGCGCAACCTCCTCTGTGGGATTCACCGCCTGCCTCGGGATCCTCGCGAGCACCGGCCGTCAGGCCTGCCAGACCCGCTTCATGATGACCTTGGAGAGCTTGTCGGAGTCGTGATGCGAGGGGATGCGCGTGTTCACGACGTCGGCCAGGATGAAACGGACGTCTCTGTGGATGGCGGCCTCGGCGTCGAACACGACCTTGGACTGCCCTCCCGTCGGCGTGTGGCTCAGGTTCGAGTTGGCGATGACGAAATCGAAGAGGTTGCTGCCCACGTGCTCCTCCACCACCCGCAGGTAGTCGCTGAGGCGGAAGCCGTCCGTCTCGCCCGCCTGGGAGGCGACGTTGCCTATGAAGATCTTGAGGGCGGGGGAGGCCTTGATCGCGTCCACCATGCCTCGCACGAGGAGGTTGGGCAGGATCGAGGTGTAGAGCGAGCCCGGCCCGATGATGATCATCTCGGCGTTCATGATGGCCAGGGCCGCCTCCGGATTGATCTCAACCTCCGGCTCCAGGAAGACGCGGGAGATGGGCCCCCGTCCGCCCTTGGGGATGGCGGACTCGCCCACCACCGTGCTCCCGTTGACGTTGGCGCAGAGCATCACGTCTTCGAGCGTGGAGGGGACGATCGCGCCGCGCACCGCCAGCACTCGTCCTGACTCGCGGAGCGCGTTCTCGAAGTTCCCCGTGATGTCGGCCATGGCCATGATGAAGAGGTTCCCGAAGGAGTGGCCGCTCAGCGAGCCCTCCTCGAAGCGGTGCTCGAAGAGCCGCTTGACCAGGGGCTCGGCGTCGGCCAGCGCGACCAGGCACTGGCGGAAGTCCCCCGGAGGAAGGATCCTGTACTCCTCCCGGAGCCGCCCGGAGGACCCTCCGTCGTCGGCCACCGTGACCACCGCCGCCAGGTTGGCGCTGTACTCCTTCATCCCCCGTAGAAGGGAGGACAGGCCAGTGCCGCCGCCGATGGCCACGATGCGGGGTCCACGGCTTCTCGCGCGGAACGAGTAGATGAGGTCGGCCACGCTGGCGTCACCGCCCGGGATGAAGGGGCCCAGGACCGACCGCTGGAGTCCGATGACGCTGAAGACTAGGAGCGCGAACCCGATTGTGCCGAAGATGACGGCCCTCAGCCCGTGGGGCCAGAACTGCAGCGTGATGTACTGGAAGACCGAGGGCAGCCGGGCCTCTGTGTAGATCGTCTTTAGGAAGTAGGCGATCCCGAGGTCGATGATGAGGATGCTCGCCATCAGGAGGAGCAGCCATCTCTTGACGTAGAGACCTGGCGTGAGCCACCTCAGCCAGCGCTTGGAACCGGAGACCGGGCGCTGGGACTCGACGGGCAGTGGAAGCCTACGGGCCCTGGGGACGGTCACGTCCTCGGCCCGCTCTGTGACAGGCCTTCTGGGTCCGGGGACGGCCATAATCAAGAAAGGTAAGGCTTCGGCCCGCGTCCGGGCCGCCGGACTGTGTGTGGAGGTAAAGATGATGCGCCGACTGCGAAGGCTACTCAAGCTGGCCGCACTCGGGCTCACCGTGGCCGCCATCTCCCAGGAGATGTCGAAGCCCGAGTCCGAACGGACCTGGACCGGGAGGGTCCTGGGCCTGGTCCCCTACGACTTCCGCCCCCCGACTTGGGATCGCATCCGGGAGGCCTATTGGAACGCCGACGACGAGCGACTGTTCACCGACCGGGTCTTCGGGGTCGGCTGGGCCGTGAACCTCTACCGCGCCAAGAGCTTCTTGTCGGGGCTGTTCGGCGGCCTCATGGGGGGCCGCGAGCTACCCAGTCCCGTCCGTCGGTACGCGTCGAGCGTGCAGGACAAGGCCGGCCGGGTCGCGGAGCGTGCAGGCGAGGTGTCACAGACGGGCCAAAGCGGGTAGGAAACGCCCGACGGGAGGCGTCTGCAGGCTACTTTTCCCCGCCTGGGGACAGCCTGTGGATAACCGGTTTTGGGGGGCCTAGGAGGCCCTGGGTAGAATGTGGCCCATTCCGCGTTGGGGAGTGGCCAAGTTGGTAAGGCACCTGACTCTGGATCAGGCAACCGTAGGTTCGAATCCTACCTCCCCAGCCAAATCTCGTTTCGGGCTCCAGAAGGCACCAAAACGGCCGATTTTGAACTCCAGTCGGCGCCTCGAAGGAGTTCGAACCCTCTTCCTGGAGGGCCGCCCCATAATGCCGGCGCCCATCCCGGAGTACTTGGCGTTCCACATCGTGTCCGTGCCGGGCTCTCGCGTCACGGCTCCCTCGCGCGGTCGATCGGGATCTCGAAGGCGCCGACGCCTGCGTTCTTCTCGCGGATCGATGCGTAATCGTTCTGGGAGAACTCGATGACCTCGTCCGTGCCGGGGTATGAGGTGGCCACACTCTGGGCGGCTTGCACGGCACGGGCCATGCCGATGTCACCGCCGCGGCCGCCGAGGATGCCGGCCGCCAGGCCGATCACCGCCACCAACGGGGACACGGCAATCGCGCCGGCTCCGGCGATCGACAGTGTGCGCTGGCGCATGGCGGTCAGCTCGTCAGCGCCCTGCGCGTCCGGTCGTACTCCTCCTGGGTGATCTCGCCGCCGGCAAAGCGCTTGCGCAAAGTCTCCAGCGCCGGGTCCTCCTTCCGTCCGGGAGTGAACGCCCGCACCGAGAAGGCGATCAGCGCGACGATGCCGCCCCAGAAGAGGACCATCATCAGGCCCATCCAGAGCCAGCTCCAGCCGTCGTAGTAGCCCCACATCATGTCGATCGACCTCCTTTCGGG
>JBOHUY010000225.1:0-4388 GCA_050735015.1 Candidatus Dormibacterales bacterium
CTACACCGACCCAACCGGGCTGATCAAGTTCGGAGCCAGGTACTACGACCCGACTACTGCGCGGTGGACACAGACTGATCCAGCGTGGAACGGTACATCCAGTCCATACGGTTACGCGGATGACAGCCCCACCAATGGAACGGACTGGACCGGTACATTCTGCTGCTTCGGGCATTGGCAGCGATTCACCTGGTGGGGGGCGTACGGGCAGTTCTGGTTCTATCTCAACCATTACGACGTAGTGCAGTATCCGTTCGACTCAGGTTGGCTTGTGGGTGCGCTCGCCATAGGCCTGGCGCTGATACCCGTCGTTGGTTGGGCACTCGCCATTTCCGCGATCCTCTTAGCGTGGTGGTATTGGCGACCGATAGTCGCTGCTGATGCACGGACGGGCCGGGGGGCATGGGCGATCTTTACGTGGTGGAAGGACTGGTGGACACCGTGGTGGGAGTTCTCCTTGTGGGAGGTCGCACATTGAGGGCGGCTTGGAAGGCGACCACCTACGGCGGTTCGTGCGTAAACGAGGGCCAAGAGCGTTCAACCGATTGCAGGAGGAACCTGGACTGCCGCTTCAATTGAGCCTGATAAGCTACCTCCTAGGAGGAGGGGTAATCGGGTATGGCGCCATCCACTTGGTTACGGCGAGGAGCTACGCGTTCACGCCAGCATGGCTTCGGTCACGCCCACCGAAAGCCAGACGCATCGTTGGCGCCTCTGTCCTCCCATTCGGGTTCGGTCTCCTTCTCTCCCCGAGTCTCTTTCAGCTACATTTGCCGCTGTTGGATACATACACACTTATTGCAGTTCTCGAAGTCACAGCGATTGGAGCCATAGCGGTCGCACGCAGAATGACCTGATCGTCGTCGCCCGGTCAGCAGAGTGATGGAGAACTGGTGGCCCCGCTGCGATGGTTGTTTTCGTAGGGCTGCTCAGAGCGTTCGTGAGGGGGTTCTGGCGGCTGGAGCTCATTGGCTATGGGTTTGCCCACTACCTCGGGCAGCGGTCGGGGTGCCTTGTCATGGATCGGGTGAAATCCCGCATCTGTGATCGCGTGAAATCCAGCAGAAAGCTCGGGACTCCTCGGGTTTCCGTGGGTGGTCGCTGAGTTCGGGCTGGACTCGGGCAGAGGCTGAAGCGAGATGCGGCCACCTGGAGCGCTCGGCTGACCAGCCTGGGGGTCGACCGGAGACTCTGCTCGAGCGCCCGGCGGTCCGCCCGGCGGCCAACGGCCTCCTCGGCCATCTCGCCGCGAGAGTGATCATCTGCACGCTGTGACCGAAGAGGTCGCACAGACGGATGCCAGAGCCGGCCCGAAGTTCGCTGCCCGCCGGGCTTCCTTGACTGCCCCTACGGGCGCTGATATGTTGCCGAGATGTCACCACCTGAAGGAGGTCTCGTGCCCAGGGAGTACGGCGGTCGCCTCCTGAGCGTGGAGGGCGCGGTGGACCTTCACTGCCACCCCTTCCCGGACCTCTTCCCGCGCCTGGCGGACGACATCGACATCGCCATCGCGGCCCGGGACGCGGGCATGAAGGCGCTCATGCTCAAGTGCCACCACGAGAGCACGGTCTCGAGGGCCTACCTGGTCGGTCGCGTGGTGCCCGGCATCAAGGTCTTCGGCGGCGTCGTGCTGAACTCGTACGTGGGCAGCATCAACCCGGCCGCGGTGGAGGCCGCCCTCCGTCTCGGCGGCCGGGAGGTCTGGATGCCCACGGTCGACGCCGGCTACCACGGCCAGATGCACGGGGGCACGGGTGGCTACGACTCCCAGCAGGGGGGGCGCTCGGCGGAGGGCATCTGGGTGGTTGACGGCGACGGGCACCTCAAGCCCGAGGTCCTGGAGGTCTTGAAGCTCGTCGCCGAGCACGGCGCCATCCTCGGCACCTGCCACCTGTCCCCCCGCGAGATCGTGACCCTGGTCCGCGTCGCCCGCGAGATGGGGGTCGAGAAGATCGTCATCACGCACCCCTTCTTCAAGGTCCCCAACTTGGACCTCGACACCCTCGCCGAGACGGTCAGGCTGGGGGCCATGCCCGAGTTCGGCTACTGCACGGTCTCGCCCGCCTGGCAGTACGCCGCCCCCGAGAAGATCGTGCAGGCGGTGAGGCTGGTGGGGGCCTCGCGCTGCCTTCTGGTCAGCGACACCGGGCAGAGGCACAACCCCATGCCCTCGGAGGCGCTCCGCATCTTCGCCCAGACTCTCTTCGAGAAGGGCCTGGCCGAGGAGGAGGTCGTGCAGATGATCGCGGCCAACCCCTCCGGGCTCCTGGATCCGGACCGCGAGGACTCGGGCCTCGACCAGCGCGCGACCTGGGCCGCGGCGCTGGGCGCCGACCCCTGCACCTGGTCGGACGAGGAGCACGAGGCCGCCCACCCGGGCCACCACCATCGCTGAGCGGCGCCGGGGGCGGCGGTGACGATGGGGACCGTCCTCGAGTCCTTTCAGCTGCCTCCCCGGGGCTGGATGGGGCGCGAGATGGCGGCCGGGTGCGTGCTCCGGGTCACCGACGTTGAGGGCGGGCAGGTGGGGGACCTGGTCGCCTTCGCGCGCGAGGACCTCTCCGAGAAGCTCTGGATCTCCAACACCGTCCGCCTCAACGGGACCGTCTTCGTGACGGCCGGCCACGTCCTCTACTCGGAGCTCTCCCGGCCCATGCTCACCATCGTGGAGGACACCTGCGGGCGGCACGACCTTTTGGCGGGGTCGTGCAACGCCGAGATCGACAAGGTCCGCTACGGGGTGGACGGGCACGAGGGCTGCGTCGAGAACTTCCTCCGGGCCCTCGCCCCCTGGAACCTCGCGCGCCGGGACGTGCCCATGTCCATCAACCTCTTCATGAACTGCCCCGTGCAGCCGGACGGGGCCTTCCGCATCGAGGCGCCCAGGTCCCGGGCCGGGGACCACGTCGACCTCCGGGCGGAGATGGACCTCCTGGTGGCCCTCTCCAACTGCCCCCAGGACCTCAACCCCTGCAACGCGGGCGAGCCCAAGCCCCTCGGCGTCACCATCTTCGCACCCCGGTGAAGCCGGCCCCGTTCGATTACGTCAGGGCGGGGTCGGTGGAGGAGGCCCTGGCGGCGCTGGCCGCGCCCGAGGCCAAGATCGTGGCCGGCGGGCAGAGCCTGGTGCCCCTGCTCAACCTTCGGCTGGCGAGACCGGCCCGGCTCGTGGACGTCAACCGCGTGCCCGGCCTCGACGCCCTGGAGGCGGTGGGCGGCGAGCTCCGGGTGGGGACGCTGGTGAGGCACTCCCGCCTCATGTCCGAGCCCCTGGTTCGCGAGCGGGCGCCGCTGCTGGCGGAGGCGGCCGGCCTGGTCGGGCACGTGGCCGTCCGCAACCGGGGCACCTTCGGCGGCAGCCTCGCCCACGCCGACCCCACCGCGGAGCTGCCGGCGGCCGCCCTGGCGCTCGAGGCCCGCCTCCTCCTGCGCTCCCGCGAGCGGGAGCGGTGGGTGACCGCCGAGGACTTCTTCGTCGCCTCCTACGTGACGGCGGCGCGTGAGGACGAGATGCTGACGGAGGCCCGCATCCCCGCCCGCCCGGCCGGGGAGGGCTGGGCCTTCCTGGAGGTCAGCCCCCGGGAGGGCGACTTCGCCCTGGCGGGCGTGGCCGCCCTGACCAGGGCCGCGGGGGAAATCCTGCGCGGGCCCAAGGTGGTGTGGGTGGGGGCCGCCTTCCGGCCCCTGCGCGCGTCCCCCCTGGAGGCCCGGCTGGAGGGCACCCGCACGGCCGGGGAAGACCTGGAGCGCATGGTCGCGGAGGCGGTTTCGGTGCTCCAGCCGCCCTCCGACCACCGGGCCTCGGGCGAGTACCGCCGCGCGGCCCTTCGCGAGCTCACCGTGCGCGCCTTGCGCCTGGCCGCCGCCCGCGCAGGGGGCGGGGAGGGCGGGCGCAGCTGAGGATCTCCTTCACCCTCAACGGCGCGCGGCGCGAGGTCGAGGCCGAGCCCCGCCGCCTGCTCGCCGACGTCCTCCGCCACCAGCTGGGCTGCTACGGGGTCCACCTGGGCTGTGAGCACGGGGTCTGCGGGTCCTGCACCGTGCTCATGGACGGCGCCACCGCCCTCTCCTGCCTGACGCTGGCCGCGATGGCCGAGGGGGCCGAGATCGTCACCGTGGAGGGGCTCCGCGGCGGCGGGGGCGGGCCCTCGGGCCGGCTGCACCCCGTGCAGGGGGCCTTCAACGCCGAGCACGGGCTCCAGTGCGGGTTCTGCACGCCCGGCTTCGTGCTCGCCACGGCCGACCTCCTGGCTCGCATCCCCGCCCCCGATTAGCGCACCATCCGCTCGGAGAGCTCCGGAAACATCTGCCGCTGCACGGGCTACGAAAACATCGTTAAGGCGGTCCGGCGCCGGGCCGCCGAGGCGGCCGGGGGCGCCCCCCGCCCC
>JBOHUY010000226.1:0-14875 GCA_050735015.1 Candidatus Dormibacterales bacterium
TGCTCGAGGCGTCGAGCAGAAACTCCACCGTCCCGGCGTTGACGTAGCCCACCGACTGCGCCGCGCGCACCGCCGCCTCGCCCATGCGCGCGCGCAGCTCTGGCGTCAGCGCGACGCTCGGGCTTTCCTCGATGATCTTCTGGTGGCGCCGCTGGATGGAGCACTCGCGCTCCCCCAGGTGGACAGCGTGACCGTGCGAGTCGGCGATGACCTGGATCTCAATGTGCCGGGGGTCGCGCACGTACTTCTCTATGTAGACGGTGGGGTCGCCGAACGCGGCCCGGGCGGCGTTGGCGCAGCTCCTGACGGTGGGCATGAGGTCGTCCTCCCGGTCGACCACCTTCATCCCGATGCCGCCGCCCCCACCGCTGGGCTTGACGATGACCGGGTAGCCGATGGCGCGGGCCGCCTCGAGGGCACCCTCCGGGTCGTCGAGGGGTCCGCTGCCGGGCGTGACGGGCACACCCCGTGAGGCCGCCAGGGCACGCGCCTCCAGCTTGGACCCCATGGCCCGCATGGCCTCCGCGGGCGGGCCTATGAAGGCGACGCCCGCCGCCTCACACGCCTCCGGGAACTCGGGCCGCTCCGACAGGAAGCCATATCCCGGGTGGATGGCCTCAGCCCCCGCGTCCGCCGCCGCCTGAACGATCCTCTCCAGCTGGAGGTACGACTCCGAGGCCGGGGCGGGGCCGATGCGGCGGGCCTCGTCCGCGTAGCGCGTGTGCAGCGCGGCCTGGTCGGCGTCGGAGTAGACGGCCACGGTGGCGATGCCCATCTCGCGGCACGCCCGCATGACCCGGATGGCGATCTCGCCCCGGTTGGCGACCAGCACCTTCTGAAAGACCTTGCGGCGTGCCACTCCTCTACTAGTGTCCTGCCAGGACGGCTTGCAGAACAATGGCTGCGGACCCTGTCAAGGATCGGGCCAGTCTCTCCACCCAGATGAAGGCTGGGGCTTTTGTTGGGGACGGGTGATCCAGCGCTGAGGGCCACGGCGACCGCCGAGCCCTCGCGGATCTCGCTCCACATGACAGTTGACAGCCCCTCCGGGTCTCCGAAGGGCTTGCCGAGGGGCCTCTCACCCCCTCGCGGCCGCCTCGCGAACGCCAAGGCGCGCGGCGTCATGGGGCGGGCTCGAAACCGCCAACCTGGTCAGCCTATCGCGAGGAGGGGCTGGTGGGGGGCGACCACCTCGCCCTCTTTGACGTAGACCTCGATCACCTTCCCGGCCCGGGTGGCGACGATGTCGTTCTGCATCTTCATGGCCTCCAGCACCGCGACGACGTCGCCCAGGGCCACCTCGTCGCCGACCTTGACGGGGACCTTGACGATGAGGCCCTGCATGGGCGCCGCCACCGCACCCTCGCGGGGCGCGGGGGGAGCGGGGGGCGGGGGGACCCCGGCGGGCACCCGGCCACCGGCCGCCGTGACGGCCTGCCCGGTCACCCTGACGGTGTACGTCTCGCCCTCCACCTCGACCTGGAACTCGGCCGTTGCGGGAGGCGGCGGGGCCACCTCGGCGGGCGGATCCTCGCCGGCGGCGGCCGCTTCGAGCGCCTCCCCTGTTTCAACCACTTCGTCCTGGACGTCCTCTCCGGCGGGCTCGGCCTCGCCGGCCGGGGAGGGCGAGGCGGGCGCCGAGCCCCCGGGCACGTAGGCGCTCGAGAGCTCGGGGAAGAGGATGGCGACGAGGGCGGTGCCGTCGTCCTCGCCGGCCGGCCCGAGCCGGGCCCGGGCGGGCGCGACCTGGGGTTCGAGGAGGTCCGCCGGCCGGATCGTTATGGGCTCCTCGGTGCCCAGCACGGCGCGCCGGACGGCCGGGTCGGCCGCCACCGGTGGGCTCCCATAGAGGCCCTGCAGGTAGTCCTTGAGCTCATGGGTCACGGTCCCGTACCTGCGGTCCCCGGTCACGTTGAGCACGGCCTGGGCCGCGATCATGTTCCGGATCGGGCTCACCAGGGGCGGATGGCCGAGCTCGGCGCGGACGCGCGAAACCTCGTCCAGAACCTCCCGGAGCCTTGGCTCGGCGCCCAGGTCCCTAAGGCGCCGATAGACGTCGTCGAGCATGAGCCCCGGGACCTGGTAACGCAGTATGTCGGAGTCGACCCGGTCGGATAGAGGGCTCTGGTGCTCCTGGTAGCGCCGCCTCACGACCTCGAGCGCGTCCTTGGCCTCGGCCAGCCGCCCGAGGTCGAGCCCGGTGTCCCAGTGGCCGCCGGCCAGGGCCGCCACCACGCTCTCGGTGGCGGGCTGGCTCATCCCCCACGCGAGCGGTGAGAGGGCCGTGTCGAGCATGGCCGCCCCGGCCTCGATGGCCGCCATGTAGGCCATGGGCGCCATGCCGCTGGAGCAGTGGGAGTGCACCGCGATCGGGCACTGGACGGCGCGCCCGAGGGCGGTCACCAGCTCCCATGCGACCTGGGGGCTGAGCAGGCCCGAGGTGTCCTTGACGACCACCTCGTCGCAGCCCAAGTTCGCCAGCCGGGCGGCCAGGGAGCACCAGAGGTCGAGGTCGTGGGCGGGGCTGATGGCGTAGCAGAGGGCGCCCTGCACCCGCCTGCCGGCCGTCTTCGCGGCGGCGATCGTCGCCTCCATGTTGCGGGGGTCGTTGAGGGGGTCGAAGACCCTGAAGACGTCCACTCCGCAGGTCGCGCAGTGGCGGACGAAGAGCTCGACTACATCGTCGGCGAAGTTCCGGTGCGCGACTAGGTTCTGACCGCGCACGAGGGCCTGCAGGGGGGTGTGGGGGACCGCCGAGCGCAGGGCCCGCAGGTACTCCCAGGGGTCCTCGCCCATGGTCAGGTAGGTCTCGAAGGTGGCCCCCCCGAAGGCCTCCATGGAGTAGAGCCCGACCCCGTCCAGGAGGGAAGCCACGGGCAGAAGGTCGCGGGGCAGGATGCGCCCCCCGAAAAGGCTCTGGTTGCCGTCTCTGAAGGTGGTGTCGGTGAGTCGAAGACGGGGGGCGGCCGGCCCTTCCGTCATCTGCCCGCGAGCGCTCGCCGCCGCTCGGCGTGGCGGGCGGCGGCGTCGGGGTCGAAGAGGGCGAGGATGCGGGCGGCGAGCCAGGCCGCGTTCTTGGCCCCGGCCTCCCCGATGGCCATGGTCGCGACCGGTACCCCGGCCGGCATCTGCACGATGCTGTAGAGGGAGTCGACGCCGCCCAGGTGCAAGGTGGGCACGGGCACCCCGATGACGGGGAGGTCTGTCCAGGCCGCCACCACGCCGGGCAGGTGGGCGGCGCCCCCGGCGGCGGCGATGACCACCTTGAGCCCCCTGGCACGCGCCCCGGTGGCCCACTCCATGACCCCGGCCGGGTTCCGATGCGCGGAGCAGACCTCGACCTCGGCCGAGATGCCGAGCGCCTCCAACTGCTTGGTGCAGTGCTCCATGAGGGGGAGGTCGCTCTTCGAGCCCAGGATCACGCCGACTTCAGCCAAGGACAGCCTCTTGCGCAATATCGGTGCGGTAGTACGCCCCGGGGAATCGTACCCGTACAGCACCCGCGAGGGCGGCCAGACGGGCGTCCGCGACGGTCTCGCCGAGACCGACCGAAGTCACCACGCGGCCGCCCGACGTGACCAGGCCGCGGCCGGGCACATAGCGGGTCCCGGCGTGGAAGACGAGGACCCCGGGCGGGATGGCGGTCAGGCCCTCGATGGCGGCGCCCGTCTCGTAGGCGTCCGGGTAGCCCGCGCAGGCGACCACGATTCCGACTGAGGCCCGGCTCGACCACCTGGGCTCGGGCGCCCCCGCGAGATCCCCCCGGGCCGCCGTGAGCATGAGAGGGAGGAGGTCTGAGTCGAGGCGCGGGAGGACGACCTGGGCCTCGGGGTCGCCGAAGCGCGCGTTGAACTCGAGACAGCGCAGGCCTGAGGAGGTCTGGATGAGCCCCGCGTAGAGGACCCCCCGGTACTCGAGCCCCCTCGCCGCCAGGGCGGCCACGGCCGGCTCCAGGACCTTCGCCACCGCCTCCTGGATCTCGGCCGGGCCCGTTCCCGCCGGCGGCGAGTAGGCGCCCATCCCGCCCGTGTTGGGCCCCTCGTCGCCCTGCCGGGCGCGCTTGAAGTCCCGCGCGGGCGCCAGGGGCACCACGTTGCGGCCGTCGGTGACCCCGAACAAGGAGAGCTCCGGGCCCTCCAGCCTCTCCTCGACGACCACGGTCGCCCCCGCCTTCCCGAACGTGCGCGCGACCAGCATGGCGTCGATGGCCCGCTCGGCCTGGTCCACCGAGCCGCACACCACCACCCCTTTGCCGAGGGCGAGCCCATCCGCCTTGACGGCCACCCGGCCCTCGCGGGCACGGGCCCAGGCGCGCGCGGGCCCGGGGTCCGTGAAGACCCCGAAGTCGGGCGTGGGGATGCCCGCCTCCCGCATCAGCTCCTTGGCGAAGGCCTTGCTGGTCTCGATCCTGCCCGCCTCCCGGTCGGGGCCGAAGACGGGGATGCCGGCGTCCCTGAGGGCGTCCCCGGCCGCCGCCGCCACGGCCGACTCCGGCCCCAGCACGACGAGGCTGACCTTCTCGCGCCGCGAGAACCTGACCAGCCCGGTGACGTCGTCGGCCTGGACAGCCACGTTGCGCGCCATGCCGCCGGAGCCACCGTTGCCGGGCGCGCAGTAGACGCGCTCCGCCAGCGGAGACTGCATGCACTTCCAGGCCAGCGCGTGCTCGCGGGCGCCCGAGCCGACGACCAGCACCTTCACCCGGCGGAGCCCGTGGCGGCCCCGCCCGGCGCGCCGCAGCCTTCCTCTCTCACTCCCACTCGATGGTGCCGGGAGGCTTGGATGTGATGTCGAAGACGACGCGGTTGACGCCCGGGACCTCGTTCACGATGCGGTTCGACATGCGGGCCAGGACCTCGTAGGGGACGCGCGCCCAGTCCGCCGTCATGGCGTCGTCAGAGGTCACGACCCGGATCGCGCACACGTTCTGGTAGGTCCGGCCGTCACCCATCACGCCCACCGTCCGGACCGGCGTCAGGACCGCGAACGACTGCCAGACCTGCCGGTAGAGGCCGCTCTTCTTGATCTCGTCCACGACCACCCAGTCCGCCCCCCGCAGGGTCTCCAGGCGCTCTTTGGTGACCTCGCCCAGACAGCGGATTGCGAGCCCGGGGCCCGGGAAGGGCTGGCGGAAGACCATGTCCTGGGGCAGGCCCAGCTCCAGGCCGACCCGCCGCACCTCGTCCTTGAACAGGTGGCGCAGGGGTTCCACGAGCTCGAACCGCAGTCCGGGCGGGAGACCGCCGACGTTGTGGTGGGTCTTGATCTTGGCGGCGCTGCGCACGGTGTCGGAGGAGGTGGACTCGATCACGTCCGGGTAGAGCGTGCCCTGGGCCAGGAAGCCGACCTCGCCCAGGCGCGCCGCCTCCTCCTCGAACACGGAGATGAACGCGCGGCCGACGATGGAGCGCTTGCTCTCGGGGTCCGTCACCCCCTCCAGCGCGGCCAGGAAGCGGTCGGAGGCGTCCACGTAGCGGAGGTCCAGGTCGAGGTTGCCGTGGAGGACGTCGAGCACCCGCCGCGCCTCGTCGCGCCGGAGAAGGCCGTTGTCGACGAAGACGCAGGTCAGGTGGTCGCCCACGGCGCGGTGGACCAGAGTCGCCGCCACGGTGCTGTCCACGCCCCCCGAGAGAGCGCAGATGACACGGCCCCGCCCCACCTGCCGCCGGACCGAGCCGATCGCGTCCTCCACGAACGAGCCCGCCGTCCAGGTCCCGCGGCAGCCGCAGACGCCGTAGAGGAAGTTGCGGAGCAGGTCCTGCCCATGGGGGGTGTGCACGACCTCGGGATGGAACTGGATGCCCACCACGTCGCCCCTGGCGAAGGCCGCCACGGGAGCGTTCGAGCTGCCCGCCAGGACGGCGAAGCCGGGCGGCATCTCGAGCACGCGGTCGCCGTGGCTCATCCAGACGGAGAGCTCGTCTGGGAGCCCCCGGAAGAGGGCGCTCTCGGCGCCCGGGCCGGCCACGGCGAGCAGGGCGGGCCCGTACTCTCGCCGCTCGGCGGGCGCGACGCGGCCGCCCAGGTGGTGGGCGATGAGCTGCATCCCGTAGCAGATCCCGAGGACGGGCACCCCCGAGCGAAGTGCCTCGGGGTCGACCTGGGGGGCGCCGGGGGCGTAGACGCTGGCCGGTCCCCCGCTCAGGATGAGGCCCGCGGGCCGGCGGGCGGCCAGCTCCGCCCAGGGCGCCGTCCCCGGCACCAGCTCGCAGTAGACCTCGGCCTCTCTCACCCGCCTCGCGATCAGCTGGGAGTACTGGGAGCCGAAGTCGAGGACGAGGACTGTCTGGCGCTCCCCGGGCGGCGCCGGCCCCGGCTCCGTCACCCTCTGAGAGCCGCCCGGGGTGACCGCGCCAGCCACGCCTCGCGCTCTACTTGCCCATCCCGACGTGCTGCGCCCGCTGGAGCACCTTCCCCTCGGAGACGATGGCGGGCGCGATCACGAGCTCGACCTGCTGGAAGGCCCGGATGTCCCGGGCCCCGCAGACGCCCAGCGCCGAGCGCAGCGCGCCGGCCAGGTTCTGGGTGCCGTCGTCGACGGCGGCGGGCCCGGTCAGGATGGCCGCCAGCGAGGCGCGCACGCCGACCTCGATGCGGGTGCCCCGGGGCAAGTTGGGGTCGGGGGTGGCCATGCCCCAGTTGAAGCCACGCGAGGCGGACTCGGCGGCACCCGCCAGGGGCGAGCCGATCATGACGGCGTCGGCCCCCGCCGCGAACGACTTGCACACGTCGCCCCCGGTCCTCATGCCCCCGTCGGTGATGACGGCGACCCGCCGCCCGGAGCGCCGCTCGTACTCGTCCCTGGCCGCCGCCACGTCCGCGGTGGCGGTGACCTGGGGCACGCCCACCCCGAGGACGCCGCGCGTCGTGCAGGCGGCCCCCGGCCCCACCCCGACCAGGATCCCCGCCACGCCCGTCTCCATCAGCTCCAGCGCGGTGTCGTACTGCACGCAGTTGCCCGCCACGACGGGGATGGCGACCGTCCGGCAGAGCTCGACGAACGAGAGCTGGTGGTACGAGCGGGAGAGGTGGCGGGCGGTGAGGACCGTGCCCTGCACGACCAGGAGGTCGGCGCCCGCCTCCTCCACAGCCCTCGCGCGCTCCTGGGCCCGGGAGGGCACCGTGGAGACGGCGCAGGGCACGCCTGCCGCCTTGACGGCGCGGATGCGCTCCTTTATGAGCTCGGGCCGGACCGGCTCCAGGTAGGCCTCACGGAGGACGGCGTTGACCTCCGCGCGGTCTGCCCCCACGATCCTGCGGATGACGGGCCCGGGCTCCAGGTAGCGGGTCTGCAGGCCGTCCAGGTTGAGGACGGCGAGGCCGCCCAGCCGCCCCATCTCGACGGCGAAGCCGGCGTCGACGACGCCGTCCATGGCCGCGCCCAGGAAGGGGATGGGGAGCTCCAACCGCCCGAGCCGGAAGGCGATGTCGACCTCTTCGGGGTTGATGGTCACCCCACCCGGGACGAGCGCGATCTCGTCGTACCCATAGGCGCGCCGGGCCCGGCGGCCGATCCCGATCTCAAGGCCAGCCGGGGCCGCGCGGTCGGCGACCAGGACGCTGCCGGGGGCGAGCTCGCTCGGGTCCAGGGTGTGGCTGCTCCAAATGGGGCGGGGGGTTGGGCGGAAGTATATCAGCGGGGCGAGGCCGCCTCGGAGCCCCGGCGCCGTTCCTCTTGCTCGGCCAGGCGCCGCAGCCGCGCCAGGCGGGCGTCGCGGAACTGGTCGAGGAAGCCGCGCACCTCCTCCAGGGGCGCAGGGCTCGCCCTGTGGTAGCGCCTGGTGCCCGCGCGGCGCTCCTCCAGTAGGCCCGCGCCCTTGAGGACGGCCAGGTGCTGTGAGACGGCCGGCCGTGTGAGCGGGAAGCGGGCTGCGATGTCGCCGGCCGTGAGCTCGTCGCCCCAGGCGAGGACCAGGATGGCCCTCCGGGTGGGGTCGGCGAGCGCGCGCAGGAGGTCGTCCATCCTCTAATGTTAGCAATCTCTTTCGAAAGGTATCGCTAACGCTCTGAGAGAGGGATGCAATTAAGAGCGCTGCTCTATGCTTGAGACCGAGATGATGATGGCTCTCGAGTACCTGCGCGGGGTCGCCCCCGAGGAGTGCCGGCGGCTGCGGGCCGTGGGCATCAGGCACACCAACCAGTTCCTGCACATGACGAGCCTGGTGGCGGACCGCCAGACGGTTTCGCGACGGACGGGGATCCCGGAGCCGCGCCTGCTCGAGCTGTGCCACCAGTGCGAGATGCTGGAGGTCTCGGGCATGACGCGCCACGTCCCCGTCCTGCGCCGCCTGGGCATCGTGACGGTGAAGGGCCTCAGGGCCCGGGACGCCGCCGACCTGCACGCCCGGCTCCTCTCGGCGGCGGGCCCGGCCGGGGCGCCCACGTTGAGCGAGGTTCAGTACTGGATCAGCCAGTGCCGGGCCCTCGACATCGTGGAGGAGGACTCAGGGCCGGCCGCCCCCCAGGTGGCGAGCCCGTCGGTCTCCGCCACCACGCCCGAGGCGACCCGGACCGCTCTCTAGAAGGAGCTGCGGATCGCCCCCCTTCAGGGGTAGATGCCGCGCACCGCGGAGGCGCGGGCGACCCGGTCCACGGCCAGCGCGTAGGCCGCCGTCCGCATGTCGACCTGCCGGTTCACGCTCTCGTGGAGGACCTCGTAGAAGGCGTGGGTCATGACCTCGTAGAGCTTGCTGTTGATCTCGCCCTCCTCCCAGAAGAAGGCCTGCAGATCCTGCACCCACTCGAAGTAGGAGACGACCACCCCGCCCGAGCTGGCCAGGATGTCGGGCACCAAGAAGACGCCCGCCTCGCGGAGGACGGCGTCCGCCTCCGGAGTGGTGGCCGCGTTGGCCGCCTCCGTGATGAGGCGGGCCTTGACGCGGGGGGCGTTCGCCTCTTTGATCTGGCTCTCGACCGCGGCCGGGACCAGGACCGTGACGGGGAGCTCCAGGAGCTCGGCGTTGGTGACCGCCTCGGCCTCTTTGAACCCCGAAACCCCACCCTGCAGGCGCCGGTGCTCGTCCAACGAGAGGAGGTCCAGGCCCTTGGGGTTGTGGACGCCGCCCTTGGAGTCGCTGACCGCGACCACGTTGAGGCCCGCCTCCTGGAGAAGGCGCGCCGTGGAGGCGCCCACGGTCCCGAAGCCCTGCACGGCCGCGGTGGGCGCCCCGCCCTCGATGTGCAGGTACTTGAGGGCCTCCAGCGTGACGCAGGTCACACCCCTCCCGGGGGCGTCGAACCTGCCCTCGGAGCCGCCCACGTCGAGCGGCTTGCCGGTCACCGAGGCCGGCACCGAGTGGCCCTCGTGCATGGAGATGGTGTCCATCATCCAGGCCATGACGCGGGCATCGGTGCCCATGTCGGGGGCCGGGATGTCCCGCTCCGGCCCGATCAGGACCGCGATCTCGGTCGTGTAGCGGCGGGTGAGGTGCTCGAGCTCGTCCGCGCTGAGTGAAGCGGGGTCGACGTCGACGCCCCCCTTGGCGCCCCCGAAGGGGAGCCCCACCACGGCGCACTTCCAGGTCATGAGCATGGCCAGGGCCTTGACCGAGTCGAGCGTGAGCCCGGCCTGGTAGCGGATGCCCCCCTTGGCCGGGCCGCGCGAGATGTTGTGCTGGACCCGGTAGCCGGTGAAGACGCGCACGTGCCCGCCGCGGAGGCGGACCGGGAAGTGGACCGTGAACTCGCGCTTCACCTCCCGCAGGGGGGCACGGACGTCTTCTGGGAGCTCGAGCACGTCAGCCGCGGTGTCGAACTGCTGCTGGGCGGTGGCGAAGGCCGACCGCGGCTCAACTCGCACGGTCATGGGCGGGATCACCTCGCTGCGGGCGCCCTGGGGGCGCCGTCTTCCTCTCCTCCTCGCGGGGCTCCTCTCACATGGCGGAGCCAGAACCGATACTACAACCGGGGGCGGCGCGCGCCACCCGGGCGGGCGTCCCATAATCGCTGCTCGACGATGGTCAGCTCGCGCCATGCGGCCACCCTCCTGCTCGCCGCCATCGGGCTCGGGTTCGGCTTTTTGATGGCCAACCAGCTGCGGGCCCAGCTGGTGCCCCTCGCTTCCAACAAGGTGGCCCGCTACCAGGCCCTGGTGGCGACGGTCCGCAGGCTGGAGGGCGACAGCGCTGCCGACGTCCGCCATATCGCCGCCCTCCGGAGCCAGGTCGACAGCCTGGAGGCGGCGGCCGCCCGCCGCTCCGCCTCGCTGCAGTCCCTGCGCCGCCAGGTCCAGGACCTCCGCCTGCACGCCGGGCTGACCTCGCTGACGGGGCCGGGCGTGACCGTCACGCTGGCCGCCGGCCCCAGGCTGCCGGGCGAGGCGAGCCAGCTCTACGGGGTCGGCTACCAGGACGTCGAGGACGTCGTCAACCTCCTCTTCTCGTCCGGTGCCGAGGGGGTGGCCGTGAACGGCCACCGCTTCACGCCCACGAGTGTCCTGGGGGGTTCGGGCGCCCAGGTCTTGATCGACCAGGAGACCCCCCTCAACCCCCCCTTCCAGGTGGCGGCGGTGGGGGACCGCCTGCAGATGGCGGCGGCCCTGGCGGACGGCGGCTCTCTACCCGACGTGCGCTTCCGCCAGCGCGAGTACGGCCTCCAGCTCTCGTGGCTGGGGTCGCCCTCGCTCACCCTGCCCGGCTACGCGGCCAGCCTCATGGTGCGGTACGCCAGTGCCGCTTAGTTCCCGCGTGACGACCGCGCTCGGGGTCGGCCTCTTGGCCGCCGCCCTGCCCTTTCTCCTCGTCGTCCAGCTGCGCAGCCAGGCCGAGGTGGCGCGGACCCTGGCCGGCCAGGACCCGTCCGAGCTGGCCTTCCTGATCGACCACCTGCACCGGGCCAACGAGACCCTGGCGGCGACCGAGGCCCAGCTCGATCAGCAGCGCCACCAGTTGGGCGTGGGCGGGGGGGCGGGGGCCGCCGCCACCCTCAAGGCCGACGTGACGCGCCTCGAGATCGTGGAAGGCACCATCCCCGTCCGGGGTCCGGGGGTCAGCATCCAGGTCGACGCGCCCCTCACGGCCACCGACCTCCAGGCCGCGGTCGACAACCTGCGCCTGGGAGGGGCGGAGGCCATCGCCGTCGACGGCGTGCGCGTGGTGGCGGGCACTCCCGTCTCGGGCACGGGCGCGCACCCGGCGGCGGGCGGTCTGCAGCTGGCCGGGGCGCCCTGGACCTTCCAGGCCATCGGAGATCCCGCCCGCCTGGTGGCGGTGGCCGCGCTCATGACCCAGACCTTGAGGCGCGACCCCAGAGTCCGCTCGGTCGGCTACACGGTCTCCGAGAGCCTGGGCATCGCCTCGGTCATCAGACAGCACCCGTTCGTGTACTCGTCCTGACCGCCCGCGGGGGCCGCGCGACGCCGGCCGCGCCCGCCTTCGGCGCCGCCCTCTTGCCCGAGGCCTGGGCCAGTGCCGCCAGGCCCGAGACGCCGTCGGCGAGGTCGTCCAGCTTGCGGTTGATGCGCTCGATGTCCCGCCGGGTGGGGATGTTGAGGCGCTTGAGGCCTCTGGCGATGGCGAGGTCGACGATCGACTCGAAGTCCTCGCGGCGGCGCTCCACCTCGCCGCTCACGAGGGAGGCGGGCACGTTCAGCGTGCGGCGGACGTAGTCGAGCAGGGCCTGGCCCCGCTGAGCCCCGTCGCCCGGGCCTGCCCCCCGCTTCTCCTCCGTCATCACGATCTGGGAGAGGACGAGCGGGGTGATGTCGCGGCCGGACTCGCGCTCCACGACCTGGATGCCGAGGCCCTGGTGCACCAGCCGGGCGATGCCGGCAAGGGTGACGTAGCGGCTCGAGACGGTGTCGTAGAGCTTGCGGTTGGCGTACTTGCGGATGAGTCGCGGCTCCGCCACCCGCCCATTCTAACGCGGTGCGTTATGCTGTGTCAGACGGCGGCCGCCGGGAGGGCGGACGCCCGAGCGTCCCCGAGCGTTATGGAGGTCAGCGCATGCCACGAAGGTCGAGCCGAGCCACGTCCACGGCGGGCGACATCCTGGGCCAGGCCCTGGAGGTGGGCCGGGGCGCCATCAAGGAGGCGCAGCGGCGGCTTCCGCCCGACTGGCGCCAGCAGGTCGAGACGAAAGTCGCCGACGCCATGAGGCCGGTCCAGGCCCAGGTCGGCAATCGGGCCCGGCAGTCGGACCTGGATGCCCTCTCGAGGCGGGTCGACTTGCTCCAGGCCGAGGTCGACCGGCTCACGCGGACCGGGAGCCCGGGGGGCCAGGCGCCACCCGGTGCGTCGGTGCGGCGTGCGCCCGCCCCCAGACCCACCCAGGCCGGATCCGTCGAGGGCGCGCTCCCGCGACGGCGCGCCGCACCCCGCCCGCCGCGGTCCCAGTAGGGCCGCCTCGCCTCGTTCGAGCGCCTGAGCATAGGACGGGGGGGCGTCCAGGGCCGTCCCGACGAGGGCAGGCCCGCGTAGACGACGCGCGTGCGCGTCGTTGAAGCCGGGCAGGACGGCCCCGCCGCCGAGGCCGCCGACGGCCCGGCGCCGTCCCCGCAGGTCCCACGGACAGGTCCCATGGAGAGGGGCGACGCGCGCCCGCCGGCGGGCACTAGAGTATCGAGGTGGTGGGTCCCATCGACCTCAGATCGGACACCGTCACGCTTCCCACCGACCGCATGCGGCGGGCCATGGCGGATGCGGAGCTGGGCGACGACGTCATGGGCGAAGACCCCACGGTCAACCGGCTGCAGGAGGTGGCCGCCGCCCGTCTCGGCAAGGAGGCGGCGCTGCTCGTCAGCAGCGGCACCATGGGCAACCTGATCGGCATCCTGGTCAACGCCGCCGCCGGCGAGGAGGTCATCGCCGACGCCGACGCCCACACCTTCATGTACGAGGCGGCGGGGGCTGCCGCCGTGGGGGGCGTGCAGGTCCGCCCGGTCCCCACCGAGCGAGGCGTGATGACGCCCGCGCAGGTCCTGGCCGCCGTCCGGCCCCCGGGGGACGACCACCAGCCCAGGACCGCCGCGCTCATGCTCGAGAACACCCACAACCGCCACGGCGGAGTGGCCTGGCCTCCGGAGGCGTTCTCGGCCGTGGCCGGGGCGGCCCGGGAGCGCGGGCTCAAAGTCCACCTCGACGGCGCCCGCCTCTTCAACGCCGCCGCCGCCACGGGCGTGCCCGTCGACCAGCTCGCGGCCGGCTCCGACACGGTCACCTTCTGCCTCTCCAAAGGGCTCGCCTGCCCGGCCGGGAGCATCCTGGCCGGATCGGCCGAGGCGGTCGCCGAGGCCCGCCGCAAGAGGAAGATGCTGGGGGGCGGCATGCGGCAGGCGGGCGTCCTGGCGGCGGCCGGGCTGGTCGCCCTCGAGACCATGGTGGACAGACTCGCGGAGGACCACGACAACGCCCGCACCCTGGCCGAGGGGCTGGCCGAGATGCCCGGCGTGGACTGCGACCTCAACCGCGTCCAGACGGACATCGTGATCGTCTCGCTGAGGCGGGTGAACCCCAACCGGTTCCTCGAGGAGTGCCGGGCCCAGGGCCTCCTGGCAGGCTGGATGGGGGGTGACCGGGTCCGCTTCGTCACCCATCACGGCATCACCCCCGGCGACATCCAGCGCGCCCTCGAGATCGCGTCCCAGGTCCTCGCGGAGGCGGCCCCGGCGCGCCCCGCCTGAGGGGGGGCCCGCCCGATCCACCTGTCGCCTCCCCGACGTATGGGGGGTCAGGCTCCCCCCTCCGGGGGCCCGGCGCCTGCCAGGAGGAGGCGGGCGAGGAGGCCTGCGTCGATGTTG
This sequence comes from Candidatus Dormibacterales bacterium, assembly GCA_050735015.1. GTDB lineage: Bacteria > Chloroflexota > Dormibacteria > Dormibacterales > Dormibacteraceae > JBOHUX01. Next base: position 13,736 of record JBOHUY010000226.1, read on the forward strand.
CCGCCGCTCACCACCGCCGCCGTGTCGCCGCCCGGGCGCATCTGGTCGAGGGCCGCGTAAGCCAGGGCGCCCGCCCCCTCGGCCACCACCTTGGCCTCCGCCGCCAGCCGGGGCACGGCCGCCCGCAGGCGGTCCTCGGGGACCACCACCCAGCGGTCGACCGCCTCTCGCAGGCGGCCCATCATGCCCTCGTCGTAGGGGGCCGAGGTCCCGTCCGCAATCGTGTCCGGCGCCAGCTCGACGCGCCCGCCCGCCTCCACGGCACGCGGCCAGAGCGGGTACCCGGACGATTGCACGCCCACCACCTCCACGCCCGGCCGGGCGGCCTTCAGCGCCGACGCGATCCCTGTCACGAGGCCGCCGCCTCCGACCGGGACGAGGACCCGGGCGAGGCCGGGCAGGTCCTCCAGGAGCTCCAGCCCGACGCCGCCGTGGCCGGCCATGACCTCCTCGTCCGCGAAGGGGTGGATGAAGGTCTCGGGCATGTTCTCCCAGCCCCGCCGCGCCATCCAGTCCAGCAGCTGGGGGCGGGGGAGCAGGACCGGCTCGGCCCCCCAGCGCCTGACCCCGGCCACCTTGGGGGCGGGCGCGTCCTCGAACATGACGACCCGGCAGGAGACGCCCATGGCGTGGGCGGCGAACGCGCAGGCCTGCGCCGCGTTGCCCGCGCTCACTGTGATCAGGCCGCGGCGCCGCTCACGCTCGGGCAGGGCGAGTGCGGCCGCGAAGAACCCCCGCACCTTGAAGCTCCCCGTCGGCTGGAGGCACTCCAGCTTCAGGTGCGCGCGCCCGTCCGGGAGGAGTAGGAGCGGCGTCCGGAGCACGTGGGGCGCCGCCCGGTGGGCGGCCTCACGGATTCGCTCGGGCGCGACCATCGGCTCATGCTAGTGTCCTTCTGGAGCGGGGCTCGGGGTCCCGCGCCGTCCAGAGACCTGAGGCCCAGATGCCCATCTACGAGTACGCGTGCGGTCGGTGCAAGAAGAGGTCGTCGGCTCTGCTGAGCCGCTACGACTCCCCGGACCCGGCGTGCCCGCACTGCGGCTCGCGCCGCGTGCGGCGGCTTGTCTCCTCCTTCGCCACCACGCGCCCCCAGGACGGGGGCGAGGACCTCGGGGGGGCGGGCGGCGGCGGCGACTTCGG
>JBOHUY010000227.1:0-2211 GCA_050735015.1 Candidatus Dormibacterales bacterium
GGCTGGAGTCCCACCTGGCGCCCGGGCCCGGCGGCGGGGTCGTGTTCGAGGCTCCTGACGTGCATTCGGGGGTGGTCCACTGGACGCCCCGCCGGACATATAGCTGAGGCCGCTCAGGCCCGCCGACCGCGACCGCGTCCTGGATATGGTCGCGGACGTCTGGGAGGGCGAGGACTACCTGCCCCGGGTCTTCGACGGCTGGGTGGCGGACCCGGGCGCCTGGTTCCAGGGCGCAGAGCTGGAGGGCGAGCTGGTCGGCCTCCAGCGACTGCGGCCGCTGGCGCCCCGCCTGGTCTGGTACGAGGGCCTCCGGGTCGCCTCCCGCCACCGGCGGCGGGGCATCGCGCGGGCCATGCTGGGGGCGGCCGTGCGCCAGGCGGCGGGGGCGGGCTTCGGGGAGATGCGCCTCGCCACCGGCAACCCCGGCGCGCTCGCGCTCTTCCTGGGCTCCGGTTTCACGACCCGGGTCTCGGCCGGCTTCTGGGAGGCCTCCCGCCTGGAGGGCGGCGAGCCCGCGCGCATCCCGCCCGCCGGCGAGGCGGCCGCCCTCGCCGAGCGGGTGGCCCTGGACCCCGCCCTGCAGGCGTGTGGCGGGCTGGCGGTCGACTTCGGAGGCGCGCACGACCTCGGCCCCCAAGACCTGGAGCGCCTCCTGGCGGAGGGCTCGGTGCGGGTGGCGGCGGGGGGCCGGGCGCTGGCGGTGGTGCGGCCCAGCTCGGCCGGCACCAGGATGCGCGTCACGTTCCTCTCGGGGAGGGGCGGGGGCGCCCGCGACCTGCTCACGGCGCTCCGCTACGAGGCGGATGCCGACGACCTCGAGGGCGTGACCGTGGTCGCCCCCCCCGGCCACCCCGCGGCCGGCGACCTGGCGGCCGTCGGTTACGATTTGCGGCCGGACTGGACCGTCCACATCTGCTCGAAGGTGATCCAATCTTGACCCGCCGCTACGTGATCCTCGGCAACGGCATCGCGGGGCAGACCTGCGCCGAGCAGCTGCGCTCGATCGACGCCGGCTGCTCCATCGTCATGGTCGCCGCCGAGCGCCACCCCCTCTACAACCGCGTCGCCCTGCCCCGCTACCTGAGGGGCCAGGTGCGCCGCGAGAAGGTCTTCATGCGCACGCCCGAGTCCTACGCCGAGAAGGGCATCGAGATCCATTTCGAGACCTGGGCCACGGAGGTCGACGCCGCCGCCAAGGTGGTGCGCACCAACCGCGGGCACGAGCTCGCCTACGACGCCCTCCTGGTCTCCACCGGGGGCCGGCCCAAGCCGCCGCCCTGGCCGGGCAGCGACCAGGTCGACCGCCTCTACGGGTTCCAGACGATCGACGACACCGACGTCATCATCGAGAGCTCGGACGAGGTCGGCGACGTGCTCGTGATGGGGGGCAGCTTCATCGGGTACGAGCTCGCCGAGGGCGTCAGCTACCGCCACCACGCGCGCGTGACCTGGGTCATGCGCGGGCCCTGGTTTTTGCGCTACGTCCTGGACGAGGAGGGGGGCCGGCTCTGCCACCTCCTGGGCGAGGAGCAGGGAGTGCGCTTCATCTGCAACGACGAGGTGAGGGCCATCAGCCGGGCCGACGGCCGCTTCCGGGCCGAGACCACGAACGGACAGACGGCGGAGTTCGACGTCCTCACCTACGGGGTCGGCCTCGACTACTACGTGGAGCCGCTGCGGGCCGCGGGGGCGGAGCTAAAGAGGGGCGTGGTGACCGACTCCCGGCTCCGGACCTCGCTCCCCGACGTCTACGCGGCCGGCGACGTGGCCGTCTTCTTCGACCGCATGATCGGGCGCCACAACCAGATGGGGACCTGGGACAACGCGGAGGCGCACGGCCGCGTCGCCGCCCGCAACATGGCCGGCGAGGACCAAGAGTACTTCGACGTCCCCACCTACACGACGACCATGTTCGGCTCCACCCTGGCGGTGATGGGCGTCACCCCCGACGTCCAGCCGGGCCTGGAGTCGGTACGCACGTACTCGTTCGAGGAGCGCTTCTTCCGCAAGCTCTTCTTCCACGAGGACCGCCTGGTGGGCGCGATCATGATCGGGCCGCCCAAGGGGCGCAAGAAGCTGATCGAGATCATGCGGGCCCAAGAGCCCATCACGCGCGCCAAAGAGGAGCTGCTCGACCCCGCCAACCTGGCCGGCTGAAGCTGTCCCTGCGGGCGCGTCTTCGGTAGGCTTGAGGCATGGACCCGGCGCGCC
>JBOHUY010000228.1:0-10742 GCA_050735015.1 Candidatus Dormibacterales bacterium
CCCGCGGCTCCGGGCGAGGCGTCAGGAGCCTCGCCTACGTGACCTGGAGCACGGGTATCGGGTGCGGTCTGGTCGTCGAGGGCCGCCTCTACTCCGGCGCGCACGGCACCGCGGGTGAGGTCGGGCACATGGTCCTGGACCCGGGGGGACCTCTCTGCGCCTGCGGCCAGCGGGGCTGCCTGGAGGCGTTCTCGGGGGGCGCGGGCCTCCGGCGCCGGACCGGCCGGGGGGCGGCCGAGCTCTGCCGCGCCGCCGCTGCGGGGGAGGCCGAGGCGGGGGCCGTCCTGGCCGACGCCGCCCGCCACTTCGGGCAGGCCATGGTCAACCTGACCAACCTCTTCGATCCCGAGGTGATCGTGGTCGGCGGGGGGCTCACGAGGTCCTGGGCACTCCTCCGGCCCCTGGTGTGGGCCGAGATCTCAGGCTCACCCTTCGTCCGCCCCTATCGCCGGCCGCGCCTCAACCGGACGCGGTTCGGCGACCGTGTGGGGCTGGTGGGAGCGGTGGAGTGGGCGCGGGCCAACACCTGAGCTTTCCCGACGCGCCCGTCCTGGCCCCCCTGCGCAGGGCCGCACAGGAGCTCGGCGTGGGCGCCTGGCTCGTGGGCGGGTACGTGCGGGATCTCGTCCTGGGCCGGCCCCACCCGGACATCGACGTCGTCGCCGAGGAGGGGCGCGGGCTTGAGCTGGCGGCCCGCTTCGCGGCCGGGACGGGCTCGCCACCGCCCGTGCTCTTCGAGCGCTTCGGGACTGCCCAGGTGCGCTGGCAGGGGGCGCTCGTCGAGTTCGCCTCCGCCCGCGCGGAGAGCTACCGGCCGGACTCCCGCAAGCCCGACGTGAGCTGGGCCGGCCTCGACGAGGACCTTGTCCGGCGGGACTTCACCGTCAACACGCTGCTCATGGACCTGGAGGGCGGCGTGATCGACAGGATGGGGGGGCTGGCCGATCTCGAGGCGGGCCTGCTGCGGACCCCCCGCGACCCCACCGCCACCTTCTCGGACGACCCCTTGAGGATGCTCCGCGCGGCGCGCTTCGCCGCCCAGCTGGGGTTCCGGCTCGATCCTTCCCTCATCCCCGCCATGCGCGCGCTCCGCGACCGCCTGCGGCCGCCTGTCATCTCCGTGGAGCGCATGGCCGAGGAGCTCAAGAGGGTCCTTCTGACGGACAAGCCCAGCCTGGCCTTCGACGTGCTCACCCAGGCGGGGCTCCTGGAAGTGGTCCTTCCTGAGCTGGCGGCGTGCCGGGGGGTGGCGCAGGGCGGTTACCACACCATGGACGTCTACGGGCACACCCTGGCCGCCGTGGACCTCTGCCCCCCGGATCCCACCGTGCGCCTGGCGGCCCTTTTCCACGACGTCGGCAAGCCCTCCACGGCGGCCGCCGACGGGTCCTTCAAGGGTCACGACGCGGTCGGTGCCGAGATGGCGCTGGCGGGCTTGAGGCGCCTTCGCTTCTCGACCGACGAGGGGCGCCGGGTGAGCGCTCTGGTCGCGCTCCACATGCGGCCCGTGCAGTACAGCTCGGAGTGGGGCGACGGCGCCGTCCGGCGGCTGGCGAGGGCGGCGGGGAAGGACCTCGGGGAGCTCGTCGAGCTCGCCCGCGCGGACGTGCGTGCCTCGGCCTACCCGCATCCCGAGAAGATCGACGACCTGGAGCGCAGACTGCGGCGGGTGCTCGACGAGCGGCCCAGCCGCATGCGCCTTCCCGTCAGCGGTCGGGACGTGATGGCCATACGAGGACTGGGCAGCGGTCCCGAGGTGGGGAGGATCAAGGAAAGGCTGGCCGAGCTGGTCATGGACGGCACGCTCGAGCCCAGCCGCGATGCCGTCATCGCGTACCTTGAAGCCCATCCGGAGATCTGAATCCTGGCGGCACGCCTCACGGGCGGAGGCTGTCTTGGCGGGGGCGCTCCTTTTCGGACTGGTCACCAGCGGGGTGGCCGCCTGCGCCACCAAGGGCGCCCCGGCCGCCGCCTGCGGCGCGCAGCTCAGGGTCGGCATCGTGACAGCGGTTCCCGCCCCCGCCGACCCCACCTTCGGGCCCGGCTTCTGGCAGGGCGTCGTGGACCACGTCGCCCAAGACGGGGCCGCCTGCGCGACCGCCTCCTACCTCGTACCCAGCGGCCCCGCGGACTTCGGGCGCAGCATCGACCAGCTGGTCGCCGAGGGGGACCGCCTGGTGGTGAGCGTGGGGCCGGCCACCGCCACGGCCGCGGCGGCCGCCGCCCATCCCAAGGTGCGCTTCGCGACCCTGGACGCGAGCTACGCGTCGCCCCCCTCCAACCTGCGCGGGGTGGTCATAAGGCAGGACGAGGCGGGCTTTCTGGCCGGGGCTCTGGCGGCCATGCTCTCGCGGACAGGGACGGTGGGGGCGGTCTTCGGTCCCTCCGACGGGCCCCTCGTGCATCGCTACGGGGAGGGCTTTCGCGACGGCGCCCACTACGCCAACCCGGCCGCCACCGTCTACGTCCTCTACGCGTCCCACGAGCCGGGCGTGGTGAGCGGGTTCGAGTGGGGCAGGGCGCGCGCCCAGGACGAGATGGACCAGGGCGCGGACGTGGTCATGGGCGGAGGCGGCGACGCCGGCCACGGGGCTCTCCTGGCCGCGGCCGAGGCCGGGCGGCTGTGCGTGGGGACGGCCGTGGACGCCTTCTACACAGACCCCCAGGCGCGCGGCTGCCTGGTCACGAGCGCGGTCGAGAACGTGGCCGAGGCGGTCGTCCGGCTGGCCGCCTGGGCCCGGGCGGGCCGTCCGGGAGGCGGCCCTCTGGAGATCGGGACGGCCGGCGGCGGGGTCGGCCTCGCCCCCTTCCACCAGCTTAGGTCCCGGGTCCCGGCCGGGACGGCCAGGAGGATCGAGCAGATCTCCGACGCCCTGGCGGACGGGAGCCTGTCGACCGGAGTGGCCGCCTGAGCTGGCCCTCCGGCCGGGGCCCCGGTGCAGTCGGGCCCGTTCTTGGGTATGCTCGACTGGCCTCGCGGCGGGCGGGAGGGTCCGCCGGAGGGAAAGGGAGACGGGCCACGGGTGCCCGGGGGGTGATCGGGATGGCAGAGGTCGAGCTGAGCGCGGTCGCCCACGGCGCCGCGCAGCGCGCGGTGGCGTCCTCGACGGTGGTGGCCGCGGAGGACGTCTTCGAGGGCCGGCTGACGCTGAGCGGCAACGGGGAGGTGCAGGGCCGCTTCAAGGGTCGCATCGAGAGCGACGGCGAGCTCCTGATCGGCCCCGCCGCGGAGGTGGAGGCCACCATCGTGGGCGCCAACATCACCGTGGCGGGTCTTGTCCACGGCGACCTCACGGCCGCGGGCAGGCTCAAGATCACGCCCACCGGCCGGCTGGAGGGGGACGCGGTCGTCGGCAAGCTGGTCGTGCAGGAGGGCGGCGTCCACCACGGGCGGATCATGGTCCACCCGGAAGGCGTCCCCGGGCCGGCGCCGGCCGAGGTGGCGGCGCCGGGCGCGCACGCGGAGCCGCCCGGTGGGCGACCGGGCGACGGCCGCAGGGCGTCTCCGATCGAGGCCGCCAAGAAGCTCTGGGGCGAGCTCTTCTAGTGGCGGGCGGCGGACGCCGGCACGTCCGGCGCCCGGGGGGCTCGGGTGGCGCCCCGCCCCGAGGGTGAAGGCGCCCGCGCCGGTCCCCCTGCTAGCCTCGAGCTGACATGCACGCCGCCGATCTGAGCCGCAACCTCGCGCTCGAGCTCCTCCGCGTGACCGAGGGCGCCGCCCTGGCGGCCGCCCCGCTCCAGGGTCGGGGCGATCCCAAGGCCGCCGACCAGCGCGCGGTGGACGCCATGCGCGAGCGCCTCGGCTCGGTGGACATGAAGGGCACCGTGGTCATCGGGGAGGGGGAGAAGGACGAGGCCCCCATGCTCTACTTCGGGGAGGAGGTGGGCAACGGCCTGCTGCCCGAGGTGGACGTCGCCGTCGACCCCCTCGACGGCACCCGCCTCACCGCCAAGGGGCTGCCCGGAGCCATGGCCGTGGTGGCGCTGGCGGAGCGGGGGAGCATGTTCACCACCCACGTCGCCTACATGAGCAAGCTCGTGGTGGGGCGGCGCGCGCGGGACGTGATCGACATCGACGACACCGTCGAGGCGAACCTGCTCCGGATCGCCAAGGCCGAGGAGATGCACCCCCGCGACCTCACCGTCATCCTCCTCGAGCGCGACCGCAACCTGGACCTCATCGAGCAGGTCCGCGCGGTCGGGGCCCGCATCCGGCTCATCTCCGACGGCGACGTGGCGGGCGCGGTCATGGCGGCGCTGCCGATGAAGACCGGCATGCACGTGATGATGGGCGTCGGGGGTGCGACCGAGGGCGTCCTGGGCGCGTGCGCGGTCAAGGCGGTGGGGGGCGGCATGCAGGGCAAGCTCTGGTTCAGGGACGAGGAGGAGCGCGCCGTGGCCCGCCAGGAGGGGCACGGGGATCAGGTGCTGTCCATCGACGACCTCTGCGCGGGCCAGCACATCTTCTTCGCGGCCACCGGGATCACGAGCGGCGAACTGCTGGCAGGCATCCGCTACGAGGAGCCGTACGCCTACACCCACTCCATGGTCCTGCGCTCCGCGACGGGCACGATGCGCTTCGTGGACGCCTACCACGACATGCGCAAGCTGCGGGCCCAGGGCCTCCTGCCCGAGCAGATCGCCCCCGCGGTGGCTCCCGCCGCCCCTCCGCAGCGCCGGAGCCCGAACCTCTTCTAGACGGTCAGGCGGTGCGCACCCCGGCCGCTTTCTCGAGGCCGAGCTCGGCGACGGCGGTCTCGCGCATCTTGAACTTCTGGACCTTGCCGGTCACCGTCATCGGGAACGACTCCACGAACTTCCAGTAGCGCGGGATCTTGTAGGTCGCGATCCGGCCCCGGCAGTGCTCGGCCAGCTCGTCCCCGGTCACAAGGGCGCCCTCCTTGAGCTTCACCCAGGCCATCACCTCCTCGCCGTACCGATCGCTGGGGACGCCGATGACCTGGACGTCGGAGACGGCCGGGTGCCCGTACAAGAACTCCTCGACCTCGCGCGGGTAGACGTTCTCGCCGCCCCGGATGATCATGTCTTTGATGCGGCCGACGATGTTGAGGTAGCCCTCGGCGTCCAGGGTGGCGAGGTCGCCGGTGTGCATCCAGCGCCCGGCGTCGACGGCGGCCCTCGTCGCCTCCTCGTCGTCCCAGTAGCCGAGCATCACGCAGTAGCCCCGGGTGCAGAACTCGCCCGGGGTGTCGCGCGGCACCACGCGCCCGGTCTCCGGGTCCACGATCTTGATCTCCGCGTGGGGGTGGACCAGGCCGACGGTGGAGACCCGCTTCCCAAGGGGCGCGTCGACGGTGGTCTGGGTGGAGACGGGCGAGGTCTCCGTCATCCCGTAGGCGATCGTGATCTCCCCCATGTGCATGAGGTCTTGGACCTTGCGCATGATCTCGATCGGGCAGGGCGAGCCGGCCATGACCCCGGTCCTCAAGCTGGCCAGGTCGTAGCCCGCGAAGCCGGGCTGCTCCAGCTCCGCGATGAACATGGTGGGCGTGCCGTAGAGCGAGGTGCAGCGTTCGGACTGGACCGACTCCATGACGGCGGCGGGGTCGAAGGACTCGCCCGGCACGACCACGCAGGCCCCGTGGCTGGTGCAGGCGAGCGTGCCCAGGACCATCCCGAAGCAGTGGTAGAAGGGGTTGGGCACGCAGACCCGGTCGCGCTCTGTGTAGAGCATGGCCTCGCCCACGAAGAAGCCGTTGTTGAGGATGTTGTGGTGGGAGAGGGTCGCGCCCTTGGGAAACCCGGTCGTGCCCGAGGTGTACTGGATGTTGATGGGGTCGTCGAACTGCAGCGAGGCCTCCCTCTCGGCGAGGCGGCCGCGATCGACGCGGTCACCCTCGGCGAGGAGCGCCTCCCACTGGTCCTCCAGCACGATCGACTCGCGAAGGCCAGGACAGCGCGCCGACACCGAGCCCAGCATGGACGAGTAGTCGGTCGTCCTGAACCCCCGCGAGAGGATGAGCAGGCTGATGCCCGACTGGTTGAGCGCGTACTCGAGCTCGGCCGCCTTGTAGGCGGTGTTGACGTTGACCATGATGGCGCCGATGCGGGCGGTCGCGAACTGGACGATCACCCACTCGTACCTGTTGGGAGACCAGATCCCGACCCTGTCCCCCTTCGCCACGCCCCGGGCCAAAAGGCCCCGGGCGGCGCGGCCGGACTCCTCCCACAGCCGGCGGTAGGTCGCCCGGTACCCCTGGTGGGGCACGACCAGCGCCTCGGCGTCGGGAAACCGCTCGACGCTCCGGCGAAGGTTGTCTCCGATCGTCTCGCCGATCAAAGGCGTGGGGCTCACGCCGTGGGCGTAGGAAAGAAGGGCCATGGCCTCACCTCACGCGTCTGGCGGCCGGGGGTGCGGCCTATTGTGGACCGCCACCCGCGGGCGCGCCATCGTAGCCGGCCCCCGGCCCGGAACGCGATCGAAGGGCTTGACATCGCTCCCAGGGCGCCTATCGTGGACGCCGTAGTCCTAGCCGGACTGCACACGCCGTAACCGCCGCGGACCGCGCAGGGATGGCCTCCTTAAGAGGCGACGGCCCCCAGGGGCGCCGGTTGTGACCGGATAGCGTGTCACCCGGAGGAGACGGCCGAGGCGGCGTCGCTGGGGCGCCGCCTCGCTTGTCCTCCCGCACCCTTGCACGGTTGGACGATCACCCCCCGGGGGGGGCCGCCAGGGGTCGCCGGAGGGGTCTTTAAGAAGGCTCGCGGGGGTGTCCCCGCGGGGGGAAACAGGGTAGCCTTAGGCCGCCCCTCATGAACCTCGGATTCGCCCGAACCCTCCTCCTCGACGTGCCCAAACAGGCGAGGCTGACCTACTGCCTTCTGCGGGACGAGAGGGTCCCGGCCGCCCCCAAGGCCGCCCTCCTGGGCAGCCTTGGACTGATCGCGAGCCCCCTCGACCTCCCCGCCTGGGTGCCCCTGATCGGCGAGCTCGACGTCCTGGCCCTGGGGGTGCTGGCGGTGAAGGTCTTCGTCGAGGCCTGTCCCCAAGAGCTCGTGGCCGAGCACCGCGAGGCCCTTCAGCGCAAGGAGAGCGTCTTCCACCGCGACACCCGAGGCGCGGCCGCCCAGGCCCGGAGGCAAGCCGCCAGAATGTACGTCCTGGCGCGCCGGCGGATCCGAGAGCGCCTGGACCAGGGGCGGTCGGCGGGCCTGGGGCCCGGCCCCACCCCCGAGGCGGGCGGCCCGGCGGGGGCCTGAGGAGAGAGGGATTGCGCGTACTGCTGCTGAAGGACGTGGACAAGCTCGGGCGGGCGGGCGAGGTTAAGGAGGTCGCCGACGGGTTCGGGCGCAACTTTCTTTTGCCCCGCAGGCTCGCCACGGCGGCCCGCAAGGGGGCCGAGGACGAGGCCCGGCGCATCCGCGAGGCGACCTTCCGCCGTGAGGCGAAGGCCCGCGAGGAGGCCGCCGCGCTGGCCGAGGAGATAGGCAACAAGACGGTGGTCGTGCGCCTCCGGGCGGGCGCCGGAGACAAGGTCCACGGCGCCGTCACCAACCAGGACGTGGCCGAGGGTCTGCGCGCCCAGCACCAGGTCGAGGTGGACCGCCACCGCATCGACCTGCCGGAACCCATCAAGACGCTCGGCGAGCACCAGGTCACCCTTCGCCTCCACCACGACGTGGAGGCCGTCATCCACGTCGTCGTCACGCAGGACCGCTAGGCTCGTGCCGCCGCCGGGCGACCCCCTGCCCGCGGGCATGCCTTGATCGAGCGGCTTCCGGCGCAGGCCCCGGGCCGGGTGCCGCCCCACAGCCTCGAGGCCGAGCAGTCGGTCCTGGGCTCGTTCGTGGTCGACCCCGACGCCATCGCCCGGGTCCTCGACTTCCTGAGGCCCGAGGACTTCTACCGTGAAAACCACCGCCACATCTACAGGGCCGCGGAGAACCTGTTCCGGGACGGAGAGCCGATCGACGCCATCACCGTCTCCGTGGCCCTGGAGAAGATGGGCCTCCTGGAGCAGATCGGGGGCCGCTCCTACCTCGCCCTCCTCCAGCAGTCGGTGCCCACGGCCGCCAACGTCGAGTACTACGGCAGGATCGTCAAGGAGCGCTCCTACAAGCGCAGCCTGATAGGCGCCGGGGCCCAGCTGGCGGCGCTCGGGTACGACGACGGGCGGGGCGCAGACGAGGCCGTCAACGAGGCCAACGCGCTCGTCTTCGCCATCGCCGCCGACAGCGTCGGCTCCGAGTTCGCCCGCCTCGACAAGCTCCTGCACGCCGCCATGGACCGCATCGACGCGCAGATGAACAGCGGCACCGGCGTGGTGGGGGTCCGGTCCGGCTTCTACGAGCTGGACAACCTCACCAGCGGCTTCAAGGACTCAGACCTGATCGTCGTCGCCGGCAGGCCCTCGATGGGCAAGACCAGCCTGGCCCTCAACATCGCGCTGAGGGCGGCCGTGGAGGACAAGATCCCGGTCGCCATCTTCAGCCTCGAGATGTCCAAGGAGCAGCTGGTGGAGCGGATGCTGTGTGAGCACGCCCGCATCGACGCGCAGCGCATGCACCGAGGGCACCTCGGAGACGCCGAGTACGAGCGGCTGGTCGCCGCCCTCGGACCCCTGGAGGAGGCTCCCATCTTCATCGACGACTCGCCCACCATGGATGAGCTCACGGTGATGCTGAAGGCGCGCCAGATGAAGAGGCGGGAGAACATCGGGATGGTGGTGGTCGACTACCTCCAGCTCATGCACCGAAGGGGCCGCGGGGAGGACAACCGCGTCCAGGAGGTGTCGGCCATCTCCCGCGGCCTCAAGGCCCTGGCCCGGGAGCTCAAGGTGCCTGTCATCGCCATCTCCCAGCTGAGCCGGGGTCCCGAGCAGCGGCCCGACAAGCGGCCCATGCTCTCGGACCTGCGCGAGAGCGGGAGCATAGAGCAGGACGCCGACCTCGTCGTCTTCGTCTTCCGTCCCGACTACTACAAGGCGGACGAGCGCCCCGGCGTCGCGGAGCTCATCATCGCCAAGCACCGCAACGGCCCCACCGGCTCGGTCGAGCTCATCTTCCGGAAGGACCTGACCCGGTTCGAGAACCGGGCTCGCCGGGCGGGTCCTGACGAGGAGCAGCCGGAGCCGTAAAAGCGCCCCGCCGCATGTTCAGAGCCGGATTCACGTCGAGGAGAGCTCGCGGTTCCCGGGCCCGGCCCGGGCGGGACCTCGGGAGGCGCCGGCCGTGGTGATCATCCTCGTCGGCGGGCAGTGGGGTGACGAGGGCAAGGGCAAGGTCATCGACCTTCTGGCCGGAGTCGCCCAGATGGTGGTGCGCGCGCAGGGGGGCAACAACGCCGGGCACACCGTCATCACCGAGCACGGCGAGTTCAAGTTCCAGCTCGTCCCCTCGGGCATCCTCCATCCGGAGTGCACCTGCGTGATCGGCAACGGGGTGGTGGTCGACCCCCGCGTCCTCCTCAAGGAGATGGACCAGCTGGCCGAAAGGGGCATCGGGGTGGGCAACCTCGTCGTGAGCGACCGGGCGCACATGGTCATGAGCTACCACCCCCTCTTCGACCAGCTCGAGGAGGGTGCGCGCGGCGACGACCGCCTGGGCACGACCTGGCGGGGCATCGGGCCCGCCTACGCCGACAAGATCCGGCGCATCGGGTTCCGGATCGGGGACCTCCAGAAGGAGGCCTTCATGCGCAAGAAGCTCGACTTCGTGGTCGACCAGGTCAAGAACCCCACTCTGACCAGGCTCTACGGCCACGAGCCATACGACAAAGAGGGGATGCTGCGCGAGTACATGGAGTACGCGCGCCGGCTCGACCCCCACATCCGGGACACCTTCCCCCTCATCCAGGAGGCTCTCGAGCGGGGCGACAACATCCTCCTGGAGGGTGCGCAGGCGACCATGCTCGACCTCGACTTCGGGACCTATCCCTACGTCACCTCCTCGCACCCGACCGCGGGGGGGGCGTGCACGGGCTCGGGCGTCCCGCCCACCCGCGTCGACCTCACGGTCGGGGTCTTGAAGGCCTACACGACCCGAGTCGGGTACGGCCCCTTCCCGACCGAGCTCGAGGGCGCCACCGCCGACGCCGTCAGGGAGCGCGGTCGTGAGTTCGGGACCGTGACGGGCCGGGCCCGCCGCGTGGGCTGGTTCGACGGCCCCGTGGCGCGCTACGCGTCGCGGCTGAACGGGGTCGGCTCGATCGCCCTCATGAAGCTGGACGTCCTGGGGGAGGTGGAGCGCCTGCGCCTTTGCACCGGGTACGAGTTCCGGGGCACAGTCCACGAGCACCCGATGGCGAACATCTCCCACCTCAAGCATTGCCGCCCCGTCTACGAGGAGATGCCGGGCTGGTGCTCCGAGATCGGGGCCGCGCGCCGCTGGGAGGAGCTGCCGGCCGCCTGCCGCGACTACGTGGAGCGCATCGGCGAGCTCTGCGGGGCGCCGGTCGAGCTGATCGGGGTAGGCCCCCGGCGCGATCAGTTCGTGATGAGGGGGAAGCCCTACTTCACGAGGCTCTGAGGAGAGGGCCTGCCCTCAGGCCGAGCGGCGCTTGGTGCGCGCCGGGCGGTCCGGGCCCTGGCCGGTGATGACGGTGGGGAAGGGCAGGGGCGCCTCCTGCCGGCGGAAGAAGGCGCCGACCCGGCGGCGGTTGACGAAGAGCCAGCCCGCGCCCCGCAGCGCCCCCACGGCGAGCTGGACCGCGGCCACGGCCAGGAAGACGCCCTCGACGGCCAGTCCGTAGTGGCGGGCCCCGAGGGCGGCGACGCCGGCGG
>JBOHUY010000229.1:0-6016 GCA_050735015.1 Candidatus Dormibacterales bacterium
CATCCACATCATCGACCTGCAGAAGACGGTCCGGCTCTTGGACGCCGCCTACGACTTCGTCCGCGGCGTGGCCACCTCCGGGCGCCCCATCCTCTTCGTGGGCACCAAGAAGCAGGCCCAGGAGACGATCCAGACCGAGGCCGCCCGCTCCGGGATGTTCTTCGTCAACCGCCGCTGGATGGGCGGCATGCTGACCAACTTCTCGACCATCCAGAAGCGGATCAAGCGCATGGAGGAGCTGCGCAAGCTGAACTCCGACGGGTACTTCGAGACCCTGCCCAAGAAGGAGGCCAAGAGGCTCACCGACGAGCTCGACCGCCTCATGTTCCACTTCGACGGCATCGCGGGCATGCGGCGCCTGCCGGGCACGGTCTACGTGGTCGACCCCCGCAAGGAGCACATCGCGGTTGCCGAGTGCAACCGGCTCAAGATCCCCCTCGTCGCCATCACGGATAGCAACTGCGACCCCGACCTCATCCAGTACGTCATCCCTGGCAACGACGACGCCATCCGGGCCGTGAAGCTGCTCACCAACAAGATGGCCGACGCCTGCGTCGAGGGCCGCGAAGAGGCCGAGCGGGCCGGTGTCCTGCAGCCCGCGGTCGAGGAGCGCGAGTTCCTGGAGACCCCGCCCTACGAGCTGGGGGAGGGGTTCTTGGAGGAGGAGGAGTACCTGCCCACGGTCTCCGAGGACGAGTTCTTGCAGGCGGACGACCATGAAGAAGTGAAGAGGAGATAGATGCGACCCATCACCGCCGAGGTCGTGAGGCGGCTCCGCGACATGACCGGGGCCGGGATGATGGACTGCAAGAAGGCCCTGGAGGAGACGGGAGGGGACCTCGACAAGGCCGTCCTGGTCCTCCGCGAGCGTGGCATCGCCCGCGCCGGCAAGAGGGCGGGCAGAGCCACCGGGCAGGGCGTCGTCGAGGCCTACACCCACGCCACGGGCGGCTATCCGCCCCAGGTCGGCGCTCTCGTGGAGCTCGACTGTGAGAGCGACTTCGTGGCCAAGGGCGACGACTTCAGGCGCCTGGCCCGGGAGCTGGCCATGCACGTGGCCGCGGCGGCCCCGCGCTGGGTGGCGCGCGAGGAGGTCCCCGACGAGGTCGTGAAGGAGGAGCGCGAGATCTCCCGCGCCCGGGCGGAGCAGGACGGCAAGGCCGCGGGGGTTGTGGAGAAGATCGTGGAGGGCCAGCTGGAGGCCTTCTTCAAAGAGAGCTGCCTTCTGGACCAGCCCTACATACGGGACGCCAAGGTGCCCGTCCGCGACCTCATCTCGGAGCACATCTCCAGGCTCCAGGAGAACATCACGGTGCGCCGCTTCGCCCGCTTCGCGGTCAGGGAAGGCTGACCTGGCCGGGGCCGGGAGCGGGGGGAGCCCCTCGGGCCGGCTGCTAGGCTTACGCTCGGGCGGCATGGCAGACGTTCGGGAGCCTCGATACCACCGTGTCCTGCTGAAGCTCAGCGGCGAGGCGCTGGCGGGAAAGGCCGAGCTCGGCATCGACCTCGAGGTCGTGCTCTCCATCGCCGAGCAGGTGCGGCGCGTCCACGCTCTGGGCGTGCAGGTGGCGCTCGTGGTGGGCGGCGGCAACATCTTTCGGGGGCTGGCGGCCAGCGAGCTCGGGTTCGACCGCGCCACGGGCGACTACATGGGCATGCTGGCCACGGTCATCAACGCCCTCGCCCTCCAGGACGCCCTCGAGAAGATCGGGGTCCAGGCCCGCACCATGACGGCCATCCAGATGCCCCAGGTGGCGGAGCCCTACATCCGCCGCCGCGCCGTCCGTCACCTGGAGAAGTCGAGGGTCATCATCCTCGCCGCGGGCACGGGCAACCCCTACTTCACCACCGACACCACGGCGGCCCTGCGGGCGGTCGAGATTGAGGCCGAGGTCATCCTCAAGGCGACCAAGGTGGACGGCGTCTACACGGCCGACCCCAAGGTCGACCCCGACGCCACCAAGCTGGTCCGGCTCGACTACCTGGAAGTCCTGAACCGCGGCATCGAGGTCATGGACAACACAGCGCTCACCTTGTGCATGGACAACGACGTCCCCATCGTCGTCTTCGACCTCCTGGGGGAGGGCAACATCGAGCGGGTCGTGATGGGTGACGAGATCGGGACCCTGGTGGGGTCTCGGCAGTGATAGACGGCATCCTGGGGGAGGCCGAGTCCAAGATGCACAAGAGCGTGGACGCCTACCTCCGCGAGCTGGCCACGATCAGGACCGGGCGCGCCAACCCGGCCCTCATCGAGAAGGTCATGGTGCCCTACTACGGGACGCCTACCCCGCTCAACCAGCTCGCCGGCATCAGCGCCCCCGAGGCCCGGCTGCTGGTGGTGCAGCCCTACGACCGCAGCCAGATCGGCGCCATCGAGAAGGCTCTGCGCACGGGCGACCTGGGGCTCAACCCGGCCAGCGACGGCGCCGTCGTCAGAGTCCCCATCCCGCCCCTGACCGAGGAGAGGCGGCGCGAGTACGTGCGCATGGCCCGGCACAAGGCCGAGGAGGCGCGCGTCGCCGTCCGCAACGTACGCCGTGACGAGGCCCACCGCATCAACGAGGCGGAGAAGGTGGGGGAGGTGCCCGAGGACGCCGCCAAGAGAGCCCTCGAACGGCTCCAGCGCATCACCGACGACCACACGGGCCGGATCGACGCGCTGGCGGACCGCAAGGAGGCTGAGGTCATGGAGGTCTAGCCGTGAGGAGGGCCCGAAGGGCCGCGCCCGGCGGTGCGTGAGGGGGGCTGGCAGGGCGCCCGCAGGCTCGGGTCCGGGTCCGCTGCGGCCGCGGGCGGGCGCCGCTCGCCCCGACCCTAGCCCCCTCGTGGATCCGCACGGCCCGATCCCGCGCCACATCGGGATCATCATGGACGGCAACGCCCGCTGGGCCGAGCGGCAGGGCCGTCCCGTCAACTTCGGGCACAGCGCGGGCGTGCGCACGGTCAAGCGGATCATGCTCGCCTGCGACGAGATCGGCGTGCGCAACCTCTCCGTCTACGCCTTCTCGACTGAGAACTGGACCCGCCCCCGGCGCGAGGTCTCGGCCCTCATGCGTCTCTTCGAGAGCTCGCTCCGGCGTGAGATCGACGAGCTCGACGAGCGGCGCATCCGCATCGTCTTCAGCGGGCGCCGCGAGGGTCTCGCCGACCGCATCCGGGGCCAGATTGTCGACGCCGAAGAGCGCACGGCGGACAATCGAGGTGGAGTCCTCAACGTGTGCCTCAACTACGGCGGCCGGACAGAGGTCGTGGACGCCGTCCGCCGGCTCATCGAGGAGCGCGTGCCCGCCTCCAACGTGGACGAGTCCGCCATCGCCGCCCGGCTCTACGTGCCCTCCCTGCCCGACCCCGACCTCGTCATCAGGACGGCCGGTGAGAAGAGGACCAGCAACTTCCTGCTCTGGCAGTCGGCCTACGCGGAGCTGCACGTGACGGACGTCCTCTGGCCCGACTTCGAGCGTGGGGACCTGGAGCGGGCCATCCTCGACTTCCAGGGCCGCCTCCGGCGCTTCGGGGGCCGGCCGGGCGAGCCGGGCCCCCAAGCCGGTCCCCGGTGAGGGAGGAGGCGGAGGCGGGCAGCCCGCGCCGTCGGGGCGCGCTCACGGTCCGCGTGGCCAGCGGCGTCGTCTTCGGCGCGGTGGCGCTCGCCCTCCTGCTGTTCCGGCCCTACGGGCTCTACGCGCTGGTGGCGGTCGTGGGGGGCGTGGCCCTGTGGGAGTTCCGGCGCCTCTCGGAGGGCATGGGCTGGAGGGCGCCCGCCTGGCTGCTCTACCCGCTGGCGGCCTACTTCACCGTCAGCGGCACGCTCTTGCCCGGACTCGACCTCGAGCTGGCCCTGGGGGCGGCCCTGGTGGGCGGGCTGGTCGCCTTCCTCTTCCTGCCCGGAAGGCGCGACGGGCTGGGACGCTGGGCCATGGCGGTGGCGGGGGCGCTCTACATCGGGATCCCCTTCGACTTCTACCTGCGCCTCTACGCGTCCTCGGCGGGGGTCCGATGGGTCGTCTTCACCCTCCTCGCCGTGGTCGCGGCCGACACCGCCGCCCTGCTCGTCGGGATGCGGTTCGGCCGCCGGCCGTTCTTCAGCCGGATCAGCCCCCACAAGACCCTGGAAGGCGCCCTGGGAGGCATGGCCGCGGCCGTGGTCACGATGGTGGTGGCGGCGAGCTGGGGGCTCGGCCTGGCGCCCTGGCACGGGGCCGCGCTGGGGGCGCTGGCCGGGGCGGGGGCGGTGGCCGGCGACCTCGTGGAGTCCCAGATGAAGCGGATCGCAGAGGTGAAGGACGCGGGCCGGCTCATCCCCGGCCACGGCGGTGCTCTGGACAGGCTCGATTCCATACTCTTCCCGGGCGTGGCCGTCTACTTCTACGCCCACTTCGCGCACCTGATCCGGTGAGACGCACCCGCGTCGCCGTGTTGGGCGCCACGGGCTCCATCGGGCGCCAGGCGCTCGACGTCATCGACAGGAACCCGGGGCGGTTCGAGGTCTTCGGGCTCGCCAGCGGCTCTAGGCCCCCGGATCGCGAGGCGCGCTACGTCGTGCGGGCGCCCGACCCCGACGCCGAGGCGCGCCTGGAGGAGATGGTCACCCATCCCGAGTGCGACCTCGTCCTCGTCGCCATCTCGGGGGCGCGGGCTCTGAGGCCCACCCTGGCCGCGCTCAAGGCCCGCAAGACCGTCGCGCTGGCCACCAAGGAGGTCTTGGTGATGGCTGGCGCCCAGGTCATGGAGCTGGCCCGTCCGGACCTCCTGCGGCCCGTCGACTCCGAGCACAGTGCCATCTGGCAGTGCCTGCGGGGCGAGTCGACCGACAGCGTGGCCCGGCTCATCCTGACCGCATCGGGCGGCCCCCTCTGGCGGCGGCCGGACGCGGACTGGGAAAAAGTCAGTGTCCAAGAGGCCCTCGCCCACCCGCGCTGGGAGATGGGGCCCAAGGTCACCGTCGACTCCGCCACCCTGATGAACAAGGGGCTAGAGGTGATCGAGGCGCACCACCTCTTCGGCGTCTCCCTCGATCGCATCGACGTCGTCGTCCACCCCCAGAGCGCGGTCCACTCCATGGTCGAGTTCGTGGACGGCTCGCTCAAGGCTCAGATCGGCGTGCCGGACATGCGCCTTCCCATCGCCGTCGCGCTCGCCTACCCGGACCGCCTGCCGGGGGTGGTGCCGGGGGAGGACATGGCGGCGCTGGGCCGGCTCGACTTCGAACCCCTCGACCCGACCCGGTTCCGGTCCGTCGATCTGGCCCGCCGCGCCGCCCAGGCGGGGGCGACCTTCCCGGCCGTCCTCAACGCCGCCAACGAGGAGGCGGTGCGGGCCTTCCTGGAGCACAGGTGCGCCTTCGCCGCCATCCTCCGCCTGGTCGAGTCCGCGCTCGCCGCCCACGATCCGCCCCGGCAGGCAGGCCTGGAGGAGGTGCTGGCCGCTGACGCCTGGGCCCGCGCGCACGTCCACGGGGAGCTGGCCGCCGTCCGGTGAGAGGCCCCGGGGTTCCGGCTTGGGGATGACGGGGTAACCTCAAAGGGTGTCCATCCTCACCCCGGTGCTGGCCGTCATCGCCATCCCGGCCATGTTCCTGGTCCTGGTGGCGCCCCACGAGGGCGGCCACTTCCTCTTCGCCAAGCTCTTCCGCATACGGGTCCACGAATACTCGCTCTTCATGGGCACCCGGGTCTGGTCGCGGGTCCGCGGCGAAACCGTCTACGCGGTCAGGGCCATCCCCATCGGGGGGTTCGTCCGCCTGGCGGGCATGGAGCCGGGCGACCAGGGGGCCCCGGACGGCTTCCACTCCAAGCCCGCCTGGCAGCGGGTGGTGGTCCTCGTCGCGGGCCCGTTCGTCAACTTCGTCCTCGCCGCCGTGATCATGTGCGGGATTTTCCTCTCCCAGGTCAACTCCGACCCCGGGAAGGTCCTCCAGGTCGACCGGAGCACGGCCGCGGCCGCGGCCGGCCTCAAGGCGGGCGACAGCGTCAAGAGCGTGGACGGGGTCCAGGTCCGCTCGCCCCAGGACATCCGC
>JBOHUY010000230.1:0-13523 GCA_050735015.1 Candidatus Dormibacterales bacterium
GCAAGGGGCCGACGCCGCGACCCGCCGCGGGAAGGTGACCGAGATCCTCGAGGCGGTCGGGCTCGCGGGGCTCGGCGGGCGCCGGCCGGCCGAGCTCTCGGGCGGCCAGCAGCAGCGCGTCGCCATCGCCCGCGCGGTCGTCAGCGAGCCGCCCCTGTTGATCGCGGACGAACCCACCGGCAACCTCGACATGGAGACCGCCTGGCAGATCATGGACCTCTTCGAGGAGATCGCACGCTACGGTACGACCGTGCTCGTGGCGACGCACAACGTCGACATCGTGACCAAGCTCCAGCGACGGGTGCTGACGCTCGTCAACGGCAGGCTGGTCCGTGACCAGCCCGCCGGCCACACCGGAAGGATGGTCTGGCTGGCATGGTCTTGAACGCGCGCTTCCCGCGCCGCATCCTGGCCGCGGCGGTCGTCCGGAACGCCTTCCGCTATCTGGTCAGGAGCGCGGGCCGGAACTGGCTGCGCAACCTCGGCAGCACGGCCCCCGCGCTCGGTTCCATCACCCTCCTCCTGCTCCTGAGTGGGCTGGTCGGCCTGGTCGGGGTGGCCATGTACAGCCTGGCCCAGTCCGAAGCCCGCGACGCCTCCCTCCTCCACGTCTACCTCCGCGACGACGCCAAGAGCGCCCAGGTCGGCTCTCTCGAGTCGGCCCTCAGCTCCGACGGCGCCGTCAGCTCGGTGACCTACGTGAGCAAGGCCGAGGCGCTCGCGCGAGCCCAAGGCCGGCCCGGCCTGCCCAGCCTCGTGCAGGCTTCGGGCTCGAACCCCTTCCCGGCCGGCCTCGACGTCCAAGTCAGAGACGTCGGGCAGGTGGGGGCCGTGGACGCGCTCGCCCGCCGCTCCGCGGCCGTCGACCCCCTCTTCCCGACCTCCTATGACAAGAACGCGTACTCCCGCATCCAGAAGCTGATGATCGGGGTGGGGGTGGCCGGGGCAGCCTTTCTCGCCCTGCTCGCGTTCATCGCCGTGACCGTCACCGCCAACAGCATCAGGGCCGCCATCCATTCGCGGCGTGACGAGGTCTCCATCATGCAGCTGGTGGGCGCGCCCAGATGGATGGTGCGCGGACCCTTCGTGATCGAGGGCGCCATGACGGGGGGTCTCGCCGGGGCTCTGGCGGGCCTCGTGACGATCATCCTCAGCCTGGTCGCCATCCAGGCCGGCGCGGGCGCCTTCGCGCAGGTGGCCCCCGGGATGACGGTCCGGGTCGCGGTCACGGCCGCCCTCGTGCTGTTCCTGGGCGGCCTCGCCCTCGGCTCGGGGGCGTCCTTGGTGAGCCTCAGAAAGCACCTCGAGGCGTAGCCGGACAGCTCTCCTCCCGCGTCCCGTTCGTTGCGGCCTCCGCTCGCGCGCCGGAAACCCACGCGCGCGCTCGTTAAGAGGGGCGGGACATGTGGGGGAAGCAGCGGCACCGTGCGCCCGCGGCCATGGTCGTGGCCCTCCTGGCGTGCCTCTCGGTGGCGACCCCGGTCAGGGCGGGGGCGGACGCCGCCGGCGACAAGCTGGCCCAGCAAAAGGCCCAGCAGGCCGCCCTCCATGAGGTCGAGGCGCAGCTGGGCGGCAGCCTCGACGGCGCGCTCAGCGCGCAGCAGCAGATCCTCGCTTCGCTGCAGCGTAACCAGAAGGAGCAGGAGAAGGTCGTGAGCCAGATCTCGGCCGCCAACCGGCTCATCGCCGCCCTCGACGCCCAGCTCAGGCAGCTGGAGTCGGAGACGGCCGCGACCCAGGTCCGAATCAGCGACGAGCGGCACGACCTCGGCGCCCTGGCCCGAGCCATCTACGTCCAGCCCAGCTCGCTCCTTCTGATGGTGGCGGAGGCCTCCAACCTGGGCGACCTCGTGACCCGGATCATGGACCTTCGCGCCGCCGGCTCCCGCGGCACCGCGCTCAAGCAGCAGCTGGACGGCGACTTGGGTGCGCTCGATCACGAGCACGTACTGCGGGCTCACGACAGGGCTGACCAGGCCCGCCAGCGCCAGACGCTGGCCCAGGCCCTGGACCACCTGCGCAACCTGCGCGACCAGCAGGAGACCTCGAGCCAGGCGCTGGCCAGCAAGATCTCCCAGACCCAGTTCGAGCTGGTGGCGGCCAAGCACCAGTCCGCAAGCGTGGCGAAGGTGATCGCGGCCCTCCTCCAGCAGCAGCAGGACGACATCATCGCCCAGGCCATGCAGCAGGTCTGGAGCCAGGTGCAGCTCTGGGAGCAGGCCAACCCCGACCCGTCCTTCCAGGCCAGCACCGGTCATTCCCGCCAGTTCCGCTTCATCTGGGCCATCCCGACCGGAGTCGTGACGCAGCCCTTCGGGCCCACCACCTTGGGGCTCGAACCGGCCTTCGACGGCTACCCGCACTTTCACACCGGCATCGACATCGCCGCCCCCATGGGCACCCCGGTCCTGGCCGCGGACGACGGCGTCGTGGTGCTGGTGGGGTCGAGCCAGTTCGGCTACGGCAACTACGTGATCCTCGCCCACGCGGGCGGCCTGGTCACGCTCTACGGGCACCTGGAGCAGGCGCTGGTGAAGGTCGGACAGGCGGTCAGGCAGGGCCAGCCGATCGGGCTCGAAGGCATGACTGGCAACGCGACGGGGCCCCATGTCCACTTCGAGCTGAGGATCGGGGGCCAGCCCGTGGACCCCGCCCCTTACCTGCCCCCGGGCGCCCCCTCGGCCTTCAAGGGCTGACGGGCTCGCGGCCGGCTCAGTCGCCCGGCTCGGGAAGGTCCAGGGGATCGTCCGCGGGAGCCGGCGGAGCCCCGCCGGCGGGCGGCCGGGGGGGCCCGGCCGAGGGCATGGCGTCCGGCGGGGGATCCTGAGCCGGCGCGGGATCGGCGCCCGGTCCCGGTGAAGGGGCGGGCCCCTGTGGGAGCGGAGGCTGGGAGAGGGGAGGCTCGGGGAGGGGAGGCTGGAGGCGCGAGCGATGCACGACCGTGGCGGGCAGGGGGCGCGAGCCCTGCGCACGCGAGCGCAGCCACAGCGCCAGGGCGGCCGCCGCCGCCAGCACGGCCAGGATGGGGAAGGCCACGAAGGGAGGCTGGAGCAGCATCGCCGTCGCGCTCGCCCCGGGCTGCGGCGTGGGCGCAGGGGGCGGAGTGCCGGCGGTCCCGCCGGCCGGCGCGAGCGAGGCGGACGGGGTGGGCGACGGGCTGGGGCTGGGCGAGGGAGAAGGGGCGGCGGCCTGGAGCGTGAACTCCGTGCAGACGCCGGGGACCTCGAGAACGCAGATGTTGTGCTGTCCGGGGTTGTCATCGGGGGCCGTGTAGGTGAGGTGCACGGTTCCCCCCGCGTCCGCCCTGGCCTGGCCCACCACGTGGCCGGCGGCATCCCAGACGACGGTCACCGCCTCGCCGGGGTTGAACGAGGTGCCCGTGATGGTGAGCTGAGCGCCGGGGGGACCCGTCGGAGGCAGCACGTCCAGCTGCGCGTTGACCGGGGCCGGGGTCGGGGTCGGCGAGGGGCTCGGGGTCAAGGTGGGGCCGGCGGCCGGGGACGGGCTGGGCGACGGGCCGGGCGCAGCCAGCACAGGCAGGGCGAAGGCGATGGCGGCGAGGGCCGCCGGGACGGCGACCAGAAGACGTCCTTGCATCGGGCAGGCGGAATGCTATCCCAACGGCCCTCGCGGGCCCGGTCAGACCAGAGGCCAGGGCACCGACCAGCCCGAGGTCGGGTGAGGGAACCTCCAGGCCGGGTCGAGGGCCGCGCGCAGCCGGCGTTTGAGGGCGGCCAGCTCGGCTCGGGTGATCAGGCCCGGCAGGCGGCATCCCGCCCCCCCGCGGTCGAGGTCGTCGAGGACGCGCAGGAGGTCCCGGCGGAGGCCGTCCGGAAGGGGCTCGCCCGCGAAGTCCCAGATCACCGTCCGGAGCTTCTCCTCCCGGTGGAACGTGAGGCCGTGGTCGATCATCCAGGGACGTCCCGCCGCGTCGAAGATGCAGTGACCGGACTTGCGGTCGGCGTTGTTGGCGAGGACGTCGAAGAGGGCCACGGGTAGCCAGGTCTCCGGCGCACGCCGCTCCTGGCCCAGGTAGTGGCGGGCCCGATCCGCGTGCACGAAATGCTGAAGCGCGCCCACGCCGTGGGGCGCCGTTTCCCGGACCACGGTCGGAGGCACGAGGGGCCAGCCCAGGGCGCGGGAGAGCCGGTAGGCGGCCACCTCCCGCCGGAAGAGCGTCCCAGCCGGGAAGTCCCAAAGGGGGGTCTCTCCCAGCGAGGGCTTGTAGATGGCCATCTCCTCCCCGCCCTGGCCGGAGAGGCGCACCAAGAATGTGTAGTTGCTCGACCGGTGGAGCAGACCCAGGAGCTCGATCGAGGGCGCCGCGCCCAGGCGCGCCTCCGACGCCTCGAAGTCCAGATCAGGCGCACGCGCGCGGGCGGCGGCCTTCTCAGAAGATGGGCCGGGATCCATTGGCGGCGGGGCAGGGGTGGCCTTCCGGATCCATGGGCAGACCGCAGCGGCCGCAGAGGGAGCGGCCGCCCGCGAGCACCTGCTCCGCCTGCCTCGCGAACACCCTGACCTGGTCCGGGCCCGCCCAGAACCTGACTGTGGCGCCGTCCTCGGCCGCTTCCTTGGCCACGATCACGAACTTGTGGCGGCCCTCGTGATAGCCGAGGCCCATCTCCGCCACGTCCCAGAGCGGATCGAACGGCTCGACGGCGTCCGCCGCCTCCTCGGCCGTCCGCGCCGGGCCCGCGGCCTCGAGTCCCTGGGCCTCCATGAGCTGGCGTATGCGGGCCACCAGGCCCTCGATGTGGAACTTTTCGCAGGCCAGCGTGACGACCTGTCCGCCACCTCGGGCCTGGAGGAAAAAGCGCCGGTGGCCGGGCTGTCCCTGCGTTGCCACGGCGAGGGCCTCGACCGGCTCCAGCTCGAAGCTGTCAGCCATGGCCTACATTCTGGCGCCCGGGCTCAAGCGGACGGCTCGGCTCGGGTCTCGATCGACGCCGCCACCAGAGACCTGCTCAAAAGGCAGAACCTGTGGATGGGGGGCAGGTCGTCGAGCCAGGCGCCGGCCCCCTCACGCGTGATCCGGGCCTCCATGACCGGGATGTAGCGCCGCCCGGTCTGCTCCAGGAAGGCGGCCACCGTGTCTTGGACGGGGACGGGCAGGAAGCCGGTCACGTGCAGCCCGGCCATGAAGAGCTTGGAACGCACCGACCGCCTCTCGCGCCTCAACCCCGCCGCAGGTCCGGGGTCGCGCTCTCCGATTGGGATCAGCACCACGACCCGGTCGCGGTTGAGGCTGACGCCCTCGACCTCCTCCCACACCCCGCTCCCGGAGGCACCGTGGAACCGGATGCGAGCCTCCTCGACCTCGAGCATGGCGTCGGGGCGGTTCACGAAGTCGCTCAGGCGGCGGGCCTGGTGGATGACGATCTTCCCGTCCACCTCGAGGTGGGCTCCGCCGAGGTCGGCGAGCGCTCGGATGCCGCTGACGCGAAGATCGTCCAAGGCGGATAAGGATACCCTCGCCCTCCGAGCCCGACGGTCGGGCGTTTCGCGGGCGAGGGCGGGGGGGAATGAAGATAAGCGCGGGGAGCGAGCGCCGGAGGGGCCGAGCGGCCCCGCGCGAGCAGTCGAATTTATCCGGAGGAGACGATGGCGAAGACCGTAGGCATCGACCTGGGCACCACCAACTCAGTGATCGCCGTCATGGAGGGCGGCGAGCCTGTCGTGATACCGAACTCGGACGGGGCGCGAACCACGCCCTCTGTGGTCGCTTTCACGAAGACTGGCGAGAGGCTGGTGGGGTCGCTCGCCCGCCGGCAGGCGGCGGTGAACCCCGAGAACACGGTCTCCTCGATCAAGCGGTTCATGGGAAGGCGCCTCTCCGAGGTGGAGAGCGAGCGGAAGATCGTCCCCTACCAGGTCAAGGCCGGCAAGGACGACCGCGTCGTCGTCGAGGTCCCCAACGCGGGCAAGGAGTTCACCCCCGAAGAGATCTCGGCCATGATCCTCCAGAAGCTGAAGACGGACGCCGAGGCCTACCTGGGAGAGAAGGTCACCGACGCCGTGATCACGGTGCCCGCCTACTTCAACGACTCCCAGCGCCAGGCGACCAAGAACGCCGGCCAGATCGCGGGCCTGAACGTGCTGCGCATCATCAACGAGCCCACGGCGGCCTCGCTGGCCTATGGGCTCGACAAGAAGGAAAACGAGACCATCCTCGTCTTCGACCTCGGCGGCGGGACCTTCGACGTCTCCATCCTGGAGGTCGGCGAGGGGGTGTTCGAGGTCAAGGCCACCAATGGCGACACGCACCTGGGCGGTGACGACTACGACCGCCGGGTCGTGGACTGGATGTCGGACGAGTTCAAGAAGGAGAACGGCATCGACCTCATGGCCGACCGGCAGGCCCTTCAGCGCCTGACGGAGGCGGCCGAGAGGGCCAAGATCGAGCTCTCGAGCCGCCTCGAGACCACGATCAACCTCCCCTTCATCACCGCCGACCAGAACGGCCCCAAGCACCTCGAGATGACGCTCACGCGGGCCAAGTTCGAGTCCCTCACGGCGGACCTCACCGACCGCTGCAAGAAGCCTTTCATAGACGCTCTCAAGGACTCCGGACTGACCCCGTCCGAGATCGACGAGGTCGTGCTGGTGGGGGGTTCGACCAGGATGCCCGTCGTCCCGCAGCTGGTGAAGGACCTGGCCGGAGGCAAAGAGCCGCATAAGGGAGTCAACCCGGACGAGGTGGTGGCGGTCGGGGCCGCCATCCAGGCCGGCGTCCTCAAGGGCGAGGTCAAGGACGTCCTCCTTCTGGACGTGACGCCCCTGTCGCTTGGCATCGAGACTCTGGGCGGCGTCTTCACCAAGCTCATCGAGCGCAACACGACGATCCCCACCTCTCGCTCGCAGGTCTTCAGCACCGCGGCCGACAGCCAGACCTCCGTCGAGGTGCACGTGCTCCAGGGCGAGCGGGAGATGTCGGGCGACAACCGGACGCTGGGCAGGTTCATCCTCGACGGGATCCCGCCAGCGCCGCGCGGCATGCCCCAGGTCGAGGTCACCTTCGACATCGACGCCAACGGCATCCTGACCGTGAAGGCCCAGGACAAGGGCACCGGGCGTGAGCAGTCGGTCACCATCACGGCCTCGTCGACGCTCAGCAAGGACGAGGTGGAAAGGCTGGTCAAGGAGGCGGAGGGCCACTCTGCCGAGGATCGCCGCAAGCGTGAGGAAATCGAGGTCCGCAACCAGGCCGACCAGATGATCTACCAGGCCGAGAAGACCCTGAAGGACAACCAGGAGCGGATTCCCGCCGAGCTCAAGACGGAGGTGGAGGGCAAGCTGGAGGCGCTGCGAAGTGCCGCCAAGGGGTCGGACGTCCAGGCCATCAAGTCCGCCATGGACACGTTCAACGAGTCCCTGCAGAAGGTGGGCCAGCACATCTACCAGGGCGCGGCCAAGGGAGCCGGCCCGGGTGATGGGCAGCAGGGAGGCCAGGAGGAGGAGGGCTCTCCCGCGGAAGGCCACGGGGACGACGTGGTGGACGCCGACTACCGCGAGGTCTGATTCCCGCCCCGGGAGAGGCCGCGCCCTCGCCGGACTCGTACAATCGACGCGCGCCCCTGCCCTCGCGGTGGAGGAGGTCGGCCATGACCGGAGTTCTGCGCTGCGCTGCCGCCTCGCTGGTGGCTGCCGCCGCCGCGCTGGCGCCGCTCGTCGCCCACGCCGACGGCAGCCCTGTCAGCCGGTCGGGCGAGCTCTGGTTCCACACCGGCGCGTTCCGGGTCGAAGGGACGTGGGGGCGGATGACCAGACGGGAGGGCCGGGTGACGGCGGTCGTGCGCGCACGGATGCTCGCGCCGGGGGAGCCGGTCATCCTCAGCTGGGCGGTCTTCAACCGGCCCAGAGCGTGCCACGACGACGGCAAGCCGCTGGCCATGTGCCAGCCCGGCGATCTCGCCAACCCCGCCGTGATGGGCGACTTCATACAGGTTCCCACGAGCTATGCGGCCGGGCCCCGGGGGGCGGTCACGATCCGCGCGTCCCTCTTGACCAGAGGCGCGGGCGGGCCGACGGGCCTCACCGTTACCGGCCTCAGGGCCCCACTCCACGCCGAGGTCCAGCTCCTCATCGGACAGGTGGCGGCGGACGGCGTTCTGCACACGCAGGAATTCGCGGTCTTCGACCCCGGGGGAGAAGGCGGGGGCGCGGGCGAAGACTGAGCCCTGGCCCGTCAGAGGAGGGCCTGGACCAGGTTGTTGATCGAGATCAGGATCAAAGCCACGACGCAGAGTTGCGTGCCGCGCCAGATCAGCCTCAGCAGGACGTCCGCTCGGTGACCCGGGTGCAGCCGGGCATGGCGCCGGGCCGCCAGCGCGGCGGCCCCGATCAGCCCCGCGATGACCATTTTCACGAGCCAGAGGAGGAGCAGGCCCCCTGTCGCGATGATGGCGCCGGCGACCGCGTTGGCCTCGACCGTGCCGCGCTGCATCCCGGCCCCGCTGGTGAGCACGTCGGTCACCTGACCCCCCACGAGGAGGCAGAACCACGTGGCGTAACGCCGCCCAAGCGGGTCCGCCGCCTCGCTGACCGCCGCCTCCAAGAGCACCTCCCTTCGGGCCGTCGATCCTGACGGTGCCGGCCGGACCGCGGGCGCCCGGCCTCGAAGTCGAGTCTACGGACCCGCGCAGGCGGGGATAAGGGCCAAGGCGCCCCGCCGGCTGGGACTACCGCCCACTCCGCGCGGTGCGGCGTGGTCACCGGGGGCGACGTACCTCGGGGCTGCTGCCGGCCGCGCTGGTCCCCGGTGGTTCCGCCGGACCCCTGTCGAGGCGTCGCCCGCGATCGAGACCTCTTTCCCCGCGCCGACCACTCCGTTGACGTCGACGGTGCTCCGGCTACCCGCGGGCAGGGTGAGTAGCGGGCGGGCGTTGCACAGTCTGCGGGGGATGCCGTGCATGAAGGTGACCGAGAGCAGTGCCTGGGGCCCGTGTTCTCGAGGTCAGGTACTGGTGGAACCCGGGCCCCGTGTATCCCTCGGCGAGGCAGATCGGGCCGCCGCCGCCTCGGGCGGCCCGAGCAGGGAGAGAGCAGGACCAGGGCGCCTCGGAGGAGGGCGTGGGTCGGCATCGGCCGGCGCAGGGTATCCGAGCCCCGCCCGCCCGCCATCAGAGGCTGTGAACGAGCGGCGATCCCGTCGGGGCCGGCCACGCCCGATCACAACGCGCTCCGGCGGACTCTCCTGTCACCTCCGCGTCCTCTGTGAGTGGGGCGGCATCCCCCTTGGGGATGGCGCTAGCATGGGTGGCCCCGAACCTCACCTGAGACACGAGGAGTGCCCGCCATGGCTGAGACTGGGACCGCCGGCTACGGAAAGCCCATCTGGGCCGACCTCTCGACCACCGATAGGACGGGAGCGAGAACCTTCTACTCGACCCTCTTCGGCTGGAGCGCCGAACCGAGCCCGGACCCCGCCGCTGGAGGCTATGCGGTCGCCCAGCTCGATGGGAGGGACGTGGCCGGCATCGGCGGGGTGCAAGGTGAGGGGCAACCCTCCGCCTGGTCCGTCTACATCGGCACCGCCGACGCCTCGGAGACCGCGAGGAGGGTCGAGGCCGCGGGCGGCAAGGTGGTGGCGCCGCCCTTCGACATCATGGATCAGGGCCGGATGGGTGTCTTCCAGGACCCCAGCGGCGCGTTCATCTCGGTCTGGCAGCCCATCAAGATGATGGGAGCCCAGGTTGCGCGCCGACCGGGGAGCGTGTCCTGGAACGAGCTCAACGCGCGGGGCCTGGCGTCGACCAAGCCCTTCTATGAGCGGGTCTTCGGCTGGGCCACCAAGACCTCGCCGTTCGGCGAGGGCGAGGAGTACACGGAATGGCAGCTGGGGGGCGAGAGCGTGGCGGGTGGCATGGAGATGGCCCGCATGGTGCCGGCGGAAGTCCCTTCGCACTGGCTGGTGTACTTCCAGGCGGACGACGTCGCCGCCACCACCGAGCGGGCGCGGGAGCTGGGCGCCACGGTGGTGATGCCCGCCACAGACTATCCGGGCGGGAAGTTCTCAATCGTCAGGGACCCCCAGGGCGCCGTCTTCGGACTCATGTCGGGCTGAGCAGGAGGGCGGCCACGCCCACCGGAGAGGTCGGCTCACGCTGCTTAAACTCGGGTAAAGCGGCCTCCCCCCACCGGCGGTCGGGCCTTGGGCCGGGTCGCGTGACCACGCGTCGAGTGCGCCGGTCGCCGACGGGGCCGGGACGGCTCTCCGATCGGCGGCGGTCGCGGTCATGGCGTGCCTGGCGTTGGCGGATCGGCGGCTTCGCATTTCGCGCCGGGGGAGGCCAGCCCCGAGCGCGACCAGACCCCGATCGGCGCGCGCGCCACGGCCCCGCCCTCAGGGAGATGGTAAGACGAGGGCCAGCCCCACGCCGATAGCCACCAGGACGATGCCGATCCCTCCCACCCTCGCCGCGCCCTTCGGCACTGCCCACCTGCTTGCGCTCATGGCAGGTACGTGGCGGAACCACATCGACGAGAACGACATCGCCGCGAAGGTCAAGAGGAGGAGGCCGAGATCAGCCAAGATCCCGCCCCCCCTTCTGCTGGCGCCGTGGAGGTAGCCGGCTATGAGGGCCGCCAGCGCGCCCCAGGACCCAAGGCCGCCGAGCAGCAGCCATCCCACACCCTGCGACCAGGCCCTCGGCGTCTTCGGGTTCACGACGATCGGGATGCCCGAAGCCGGCTCGGGAGCACAGGCGAATTATCTATTCGTCGCGCGGGGCGACCTCTTTCCGCTGGCGTACGCCCGGCCCGGTCCGTCTTGGGTTCGAGTCTGGAGTCGACGGGGCTGTGTGAGCTCACGACATCGAGAGCAGATGTCGCAAGGCATCGAGGACATCCTGATCACCTCGAGGAGGTGCAGGGGATGGGATTCGATCACCAGGCGACCACTGCACCCGCTTGATCTGGCGCCCAGAACCTGGAAAGAGGATCCACGTCTGTCTTCGGCCATGGGGCCGCGCCGCCTTATACGGGTTGCTTCCCCTGCGTCGTCGTGTGCGTCACAGCGGGCGGGGCGCCTAACGCCACGGGCCTGATGTACTGCGAGAGGGCGATGCCCGCCAGCGGGACGAGCATCAGCATCCCGCCGATGTTGTCCCCAAATGATGCTTGGTCGCCGATCCGGGACGGCTCGGGCCGGACGACGCCGTTTCGGCCGACGACCCAGTCGCGCAGCTGCGAGCCCAGGTCACCTTCACGACTCGCTTTTATGCGGAGGGCAGCGACTTGATCGACCTCGCCCGCACCGTGTCAGGGGTGGAGCCCGGGCCGTCCGGCATGACAGACCCCGGCGGCCGGCGGTCGAGCAGGCTGGCTGCGTGTCCGGCCGTCTGGGCGGTGGCGATGGCTGCTTAAATTTAGGCGGTCACTTAGGCGGTCAACGGCGGTCGAGAGCCTTGGGCTGCGGCGCGATCCATCGAGGAATTCTATCGTTCTGAACTCGAATCGCAGGTCGGGGTCTGGAGCCGACGGGGGGATTCGAACCCCCGACCGACGGTTTACGAAACCGTTGCTCTGCCAGCTGAGCTACGTCGGCCTCCGGCCAGCTAGTGTACCGGCCGGGGCCGGCCCCTCCCGGCCCGGGGGGTCGGCATCCTCATGCGGGCGCCGATAGGATTCGACTTGTGTGCGCAGCCGGCGCCGAGCCGCACATATACGTAGAGGTCCTGCCCCCTGACGATCACGCCCTGATCCGGACCATGCTGGTCGACCTCCACCTCGACGAGCAGATCCACTATCCCGATCATCCGCAGCTCACGCGCGGGCAGGTAGAGGAGACGCTCGACGGCATCCCTGCCCGCTTTGAGGGAGAGAACGTGGTGCTCGCGGTCCGCGAGGGAGCGCGGGTGGACGGCTTCTGCTGGTGCGTCCTGTTCGACCCCGGGACGGGGCTCGAGGGGGAGGTGGCCGAGCTCTTCGTCGCCGGCGACCGGCGGGGAGGCGGAATCGGGGAGGCCCTCGTCCGGCGTGCACTGGAGCTGTTCCGCGAGCGGCGGGTCACGCTTGGATACGTCTGGACGAGGAGCGAGAACGCGGTCGCCGTCCGCACCTACGAGAGCGCGGGCTTCACCCCCAACCGCCAGCTCGTCCTGACCTGGTACCCCGACTCCCCCCGGTAGGGACAGGGCCGCCGGCCGGGGCCGCCATGCGGCCTAGAATCGAGGCGTGATCGAGCCCTCTGGGCCCGAGTCACGGCCGCGCGGGCCGAGACCGGCCGCCATGCTGGCCCTGGTCTTGATCGCCGGGGTCGTCGGCGCGGCTTCAGCCGCCGGGGTGACGCTGGGCATTCTGCACTTCCAGGCCAGGACCAACCCCCAGACGGTGGACCTCGGCAGCCGGGTCACCATCACCGAAGAGAGCGCGATCGTGAAGGTCGCCGCCACGGCCCTGCCGGCCGTGGTCAGCGTGGTCACCGGGGGCACCCCGAGCGCCCCCGCCTACGGCTCGGGATTCATCGTCACAAGCGACGGCGACGTGGTCACCAGCGCCGACATCCTCGCCCACGCGACGCGTCTCTCCGTCCTCGTGCGGGGAGATCCCAAGCCGCACAACGCGCGCCTTCTGGACTTCGACTGCCAGACGGGGGTGGCGGTGCTCAGGATGGATTCGGTGAGCAGCCTGCCGACGCTGACCTTCGGTAGCTCGGCGGCGCTCAAGCCGGGCCAGACGGTCATCTCCCTGGGCGGTCCACTGGGCGGGCAGCAGGCCGTCACGCGGGGCATCGTCAGCGCACTGGGCGCCAGCACGGCCGTCCCCGACCCCATCACCGGCTCGGGAACGCAGTCCTTTCACGACACCATCGAGACCGACACCGTGATCAGCGCCGTCAGCGCGGGCGGTCCGCTGCTCAACGTCGACGGCCAGGTTGTGGGGGTCAGCATGTCGGACGCCGCCTCCACCTCGCCGGGGGGGTTCGCGCTGGCCGCGGACGACGTCCAGCCCGAGGTCCAGCAGATCGTCCAGACGGGTCAGCTCGAGGTGCCCCTGCTGGGAGCCGAAGGCGTCGAGCTGAGCTCCGCCATGGCCGGCCTCCGTGGCCTTCCGGCCGGACTTCTCGTCCAGACCGTCACGGCCGCCGGGCCCGCCGCCCAGGCCGGGATCAAGGTCGGCGACCTCGTCACCCAGATCGACGGCGTGCCCATCGACGCCGGCCATCCACTGGCCTCGGTG
The DNA here is from genome assembly GCA_050735015.1 of Candidatus Dormibacterales bacterium. Lineage (GTDB taxonomy): Bacteria > Chloroflexota > Dormibacteria > Dormibacterales > Dormibacteraceae > JBOHUX01. The sequence goes on from JBOHUY010000230.1 coordinate 13,183, forward strand.
CTGGCCTCGCACTTCCAACGACAGGAGAGGGTGAGCGTGACCGTCTACCGCCACGGGGGCACGACGCAGGTCTCGCTGACGCTGGGCGGAGGACATCCGGCGTGCCGCTGACCGGCACCGTTCGGGAGGCCATCGAGCGAGCCCTCCAGGAGGCGGCAGGAGAGCTGTTGCCGGACGGGGAAATGCCCGACCTGGAGGTGGGGCGGGCGCGAAACCCCGCCCACGGGGACTACGCGAGCCCCGCCGGGTTGAAGCTGGCCGGGCTCTTGCGGCGCCCGCCTTCCGAGATCGCGTCTGACCTCGCGCGACGCGTGCGGGTGGCGAACGGCGCGGCCGCGGCC
>JBOHUY010000231.1:0-5121 GCA_050735015.1 Candidatus Dormibacterales bacterium
GAGGACCACACCCGGGTCGTCCTCCGCCGCAACCCCTCCGCCCGCCCCGCCCCCGACCTGGACCGTTTCGTCTTCCAGGCCTTCCCGACCCTGAGCGGGGCCGTCAACGCGGTCCTGGACGGCACCGCCGACACCGTGGGGGGCGTTCTTCCGCCCCAGCTGGCCGGGGCCGGGTCTCGGAGCGACCTCACCGTCTACCGCGCCCGCACGTTCCAGCAGATGGCCGTCTTCCTCGACCTCTCGCCCCAGGGGTTGAAGCTCTTCGACCCGCCCCAGGTGAGGCAGGCACTCAACCAGGCCGTCGACCGCAAGGCCATCATCCGGGAGGTCCTGGGGGGGCAGGCGGACCCTGCCTTCGGGCCCATCCCGCCCTCCAACTGGGCTTACTCGCCGGTGGCCGCCCGGAGTCTCAGGTACGACCCCGCCGCGGCCCGCTCGGCGCTCACGGCGGCGGGCTGGAGTTTGCCCCCGGGGGGACGCGTCCGGGTGCGCGGAGGCACGCAGTTCACGGTCACGCTGGTCACGCCCGACGTCTATCCCTACGTGCAGGTGGCGACGGCGCTCAGGCGCTACCTGGGCGCCGTCGGCGTCTCCATCGCGTTGGACCAGGTGCCCTCCTCGATACTCGTCGGCCACTACCTCATCCCCCGGGAGTACCAGATGGTGCTCGCGCAGCTCGACTCGGGGCCGGACGCCGATCAGTCCGCCTTCTGGCACTCCGGCCAGCCCGGCGACAGCCTCAACTTCACGCCCCTGCCCCACCAGGCGCTCGTCGACAAGGACCTCGACGACGCCGAGGCGGCCGCTGGTCAGGCGGCGCGGCGCGCCCTCTACGATGACTTCCAGGCCCTGGTGGCCCAGGCCGCCCCCGCCCTCTTCATCTACGAGCCCCGGTACCTCTACCTTGTCAACGCGAGGGTGCGGGGGGTGTCGCTGAAGCCGGTCGTGGAGCCTTCGGACAGGTTCCAGGGCGTCGCCGGCTGGTACGTCGTCAGCACGGGCGGGTAGCGGCCTCGGCCGCGCCCGGGGAGGAGGAGCCCATGGACCTCGGCCTGGAGGGGGCGAGAGCTCTCGTCACGGCGGCGAGCCGTGGACTCGGGCGGGCCTGCGCGGAATCCCTGGCCGCGGAGCGCGCGGCCGTCTTCATCTCCGCCCGCGACGAGGCCGCCCTGAAGGCGGCGGCCGAGTCCATCGGGGCCTGCGGCCACCTGGCCGGGGACCTCTCGCAGCCCACCGCCGCCGAGGCCGTGGTCTCGGCGGCCGTGGAGCGGCTGGGCGGGCTCGACATCCTGGTCGTGAACGCGGGCGGTCCCCCCCGGGGGGGCTTCGACGATCTCCGGGACGAGGATTGGGAGGCCTCCTTCGAGCTGACCCTGATGAGCGCCGTGAGGCTGGTCCGGGCGGCGCTCCCCCACCTCGGCGAGAGCGGCCGCGGCCGGGTCGTCGTGATCGCCTCGCTGACGGCGCGCGAGCCCGCCGCCGACCTCGTCCTCTCCACGGCCTTCCGGTCCGCGGTCACGGGCCTGGCCAAGAGCCTGGCCATCGACCTCGCCCCCGCCGGCGTGACCGTCAACTGCGTCCTTCCCCACCGCATCCTCACCGACCGGGTTCGCGAGCTGGAGGGCGCGCGCGCGGCGGCGGCGGGCATAGGGCTAAAAGAGCAGATGGAGAAGACCGCGGCCGCGCTCCCCGCGCGACGCTACGGCCACCCCCTGGAGCTGGGCGCCCTCTGCGCTTTCCTCTGCTCGCGCCAGGCGGGCTACATCACCGGCCAGAACGTGGCCGTGGACGGCGGCTTCGCCCGCTCCGTGGGCTGAGGCCGGCGGTCCGCGCAGGGGTTCGGGAGAGCGGGCTCCCGTTGCTACACTGGCGCCGTTGACGGTCAGGTTCGCGGAGAGGATGGGGCGCCTCGGGACCGAGGGCGCCTTTGAGGTGCTGGCCCGGGCCCGCGCGCTCGAGGCGGAGGGGCGCGAGATCCTCCACCTGGAGATCGGAGAGCCCGACTTCCCGACCCCCGACAACGTTATCGAGGCGGCCGTGGGGGCCCTCCGCTCCGGCTACACGCACTACACGCCGGCGAGCGGGATCATGGAGGCGCGGGAGGCCGTGGCGGAGTTCGTGAGAACCCGGCTCGACGTGCCCGTGGAGGCCTCCGAGGTGGTCTTGGTGCCGGGCTCCAAGAACGTCCTCCTCTTCACCCTCCTGGCCTGCGTCGAGCCCGGTGACGAGGTCATCCACCCCGACCCCGGCTACCCCGCGTACGCGTCGCTGGCGAGTTTCGTGGGAGCCGTACCGGTGCCCATCACCCTGCGCGAGGAGCGCGACTTCCGCATGGACGTCGAGGAGCTGGCCTCGCTGGTGACGCCCCGCACGAGGCTCCTCATCGTCAACACGCCTCAGAACCCGACCGGAGGCGTCCTCACCGCGACCGACGTGGAGGCGATCGCGCGGCTGGCGGTGGAGAAAGACCTCATCGTCGTGGCCGACGAGATCTACTCACAGATCGTCTACGGCTTCCGGCACGTCTCGCTGCTCTCGCAGCCCGGCATGAAAGAGCGGACAGTCCTCCTGGACGGCTTCTCCAAGGCCTACGCCATGTGCGGCTGGCGGCTCGGCTACGCGGTCGCCCCGGCCGCTCTGGCGGCGAGGTTCGACACGCTCATGATCAACTCATCCTCCTGCGCGGCCGCGTTCACGCAGGTGGCGGGCGTGGAGGCCCTGCGCTCGCCCCACTCGGCGCGCGCGGTGACGCGCATGGTGGACGAGTTCCAGCGCCGCCGCGACCTCGTCGTGGAGGGCCTCAACGCCATACCCGGGGTCAGCTGCCGGCGCCCCCAGGGGGCCTTCTACGCGTTCCCCAGCATCACCGGCACGGGCATGGGCGAGCGCCAGCTGGCCGATCGCCTGCTGGTCGAGGCGGGGGTGGCCGTGCTGCCCGGAACCGCGTTTGGGGGTGGCGGCGCGGGGCACCTCCGGCTCGCCTACACGCAGAGCGTCGACTGCCTCCAGGAAGCCCTCCGGCGGATCGACTCCTTCGTGCGCTCGGAGGCGCGCGCCACCACCGCCTGAGAGAGGCGACCGCCCCGTGGGCCGGGCCCGTGAGATCGTGCTTGCGCACCCGCACGTCCTTGGCATACGGTGTACGCACTCCGGTTCTCACCCGCGTTGGAGCAAGGACGTGATCATCCGTCTCCGGATCGTGGACCTCGAGGCGACGGACCGGCCGCCGTAACGCCCCCGCGCCGGGGCGCTGGTGAGGCGCGCGCAGAGGCGTGCGTCGCGAGATCGAAGACCCCCTGAGGTATTCCAAACCGCTTGAGGAGGATGTGTCGCCATGGCAGAAGAAAGAGCAGCCCCGGCCCTGGGGCTGGCGGTGGCGGATCCGGCGCCCCTGGGACTGGGCGCCTTCGCTCTCACGACCTTCGTGCTCAGCGCGCACAACGCGGGCTGGGCGCCGGACCTCATCTGGGTCGGGCTGGCCCTCTTCTACGGCGGCATGGCGCAGTTCCTGGCCGGCATGTGGGAGTTCAAGAACAAGAACACCTTCGGGTCTACCGCGTTCGCCAGCTACGGTGGCTTCTGGCTCTCGCTCGGGGGCTTCGTGGTCCTGGTGCTCTTCGGGAAGATCCCGGCGTCGGTCAGCATCACCCACGCGCTGGCGTGGTTCCTGGTCGCGTTCGCCATCTTCAACAGCTACATGCTGATCGCCTCGACCAGGGTCAACCTGGCCGTCTTCGGGGTCTTCTTGACCCTTGAGGTGACCGAGATCCTTCTCTTCATCGGCAACTTCCAGAACCAGGCCGCGGGCCAGGGGCTGGTCCAGATCGGCGGCATCGTGGGGGTCATCACGGCCTTGGTGGCCTGGTATGCCTCCTTCGCGGGCGTGGTCAACAGCATGTCGCCCACGCGCGTGCTTCCGGTCGGGGGTCCCATGTGGGGCGCCTCCCCGATCGCGCCGCGTGCCGGCAGCCCGCTGCCGCGGACCCAGAGCTGAGGTGATGAGCGGCTGGGAGGGAAGAACGTCCAGGGGCTCGGACGATGGCTGAGACAAGCCACACGGGCCACGCCATCGAGACCATCTTCCTGGAGGAGCGCCGGTACCCGCCGCCGCCCGACTTCGCCGCGCAGGCGAACGCGGGGCCCGACATCTACGAGAGGGACTTCGATGCCTTCTGGGAGGAGGAGGGGCGCGGCCGCATCAGCTGGTTCAAGCCCTTCGACAAGCTCTACGAGTGGAAGCTCCCCTACGCCAAGTGGTACCTGGGCGGCACCACCAACGTCTGCTTCAACTGCGTGGACCGGCATGTCGAGTCCGGCCACGGGGGGAAGGTCGCCTACCACTGGGAGGGCGAGCCCGAAGGCGACCGCCGCACGATCACGTATTCAGACCTCCAGGGCGAGGTCGTCAGGTTCGCCAACGGGCTTCGAAAGCTGGGAGTCAAGAAAGGGACCAACGTCGCCATCTACATGGGCATGGTCCCCGAGCTGCCGGTGGCGATGCTGGCCTGCACGAGGCTGGGCGCGCCCCACACGGTCGTGTTCGGCGGCTTCAGCGCGGACTCCCTCGCCGGCCGCATGAACGACATGGGGTGCGAGGCGCTCATCACCCAGGACGAGGCCTGGCGCCGGGGGAACCGGGTCGGGCTCAAGAAGGTCTCGGACGAGGCCATGGCACAGGCGCCAAAGGTCACCACCTGCGTCGTCTGCCGCCGGACCGGGGGCGAGGTCCAGATGCAGGATGGGCGGGACCACTGGTGGCATGACGTCGTGGCCGGGCAGCCCGACGATGCCGCCTCCTGCCCGTGCGAGGAGATGGACGCCGAGGACCTGCTCTTCCTCATGTACACGAGCGGGACGACGGCGAGGCCCAAGGGTGTCATCCACACCACGGCGGGCTACCTGGTGGGGACCTCGAGCACCCACCACTACATCTTCGACATCAAGCCTGACACGGTCTACTGGTGCGCGGCGGACATCGGCTGGATCACCGGTCACAGCTACATCGTGTTCGGCCCGCTGGTGAACGGCACGACCTCGGTGATGTACGAGAGCACGCCGGACTTCCCGGACAAGGACCGCTGGTGGGACATCATCGAGCGGTACAAGGTCACGGTGCTCTAC
>JBOHUY010000232.1:0-6144 GCA_050735015.1 Candidatus Dormibacterales bacterium
CCGCCGAGCCGCGCAGCGCCTCGGCGCGACTCGCCCGGGATTGGGAGGGCGACGGGCTCGCCGTGCTGGGCCGAGAGGTCGGCGGCGAGCGCCACCTCCATGGCCACGCGCGCGCCCTCGGCGGTCACCAGCGGGGCTAGGTCGCGCGCCACGCAGTCGATGAAGTGGTTGGTCTCCGCCTCCATGGGGCCCCGGTAGACACGCCCCACGCGCTCTCCGGGCATGCTCGAGAGGGGGCGGGTGAGGCCGCCCTCGACGCGGCTCGAGAGGAGGTCGCGGTGGCTCTCGTCGACGAAGAGGGCACCGTGCGTACCCACCACCTCCGCGATTGCGGAGCTGAAGCCGGGGGCCTCGAGGGGCAAGTTCCAGTTGGCGCCGATGGTGAAAGCGGTTCCGTCGTCCATCGTCACAATCAGCCAGGTGCAGTCCGGGAGCCCGTAGGACTCCTTGATGACGCCGTCCACGGACTGGCCGTAGACGCGGACGGGCCGGCGGGGCTCGAGCCACCAAAGGGCGAGGTCGATGTCGTGGGTGCCCTCCATCTGGGCCGGACCGAGCTCGCCCCGGCCCGAGATCTTGGCCCCCAGGCTGCGGGTGATATGCCGGCTGATGAGGATCGTGACGGGCCGACCCAGGCTGCCGTCGTCGAAGCACTGTCTGACGTAGGCGAACTTGGGATGGAACCGCTGGGTGTACCCGACCGTGAACTTGAGTCCCCGCGACCGCGCCAGCTCCAGGAGGTGGTCGGCCTCTTCCAGACGCAGGGCCATGGGCTTTTCCAGGAGGACGTGCTTGCCCGCCTCGAGGCAGGCGCGTGCGATCGGGTAGTGCGTGGTCTCCGGCGTGGTGGAGATGATGACGGCGTCGACAAGGTCTTCTTCCAGGAGCTGGTGGTAGTCCTCCGTCCATGACCTGGCTCCCGTCTCCTCCGCCACCTTGGCGCCCGTCTGAGTGTCGATCTCGGCCAGGTGGAGCTCCCCGACGAGCCCGTTGGCGGCGGCCGTCCGCGCCCGCGTGGCGCCGATCCAGCCCACGCCGACGATGCCCAGCCGGACGCCGTGAGGAGCCGGCGGGGAGGCGGACGAGCGGGACCGGGCGGTCGGCACCGCGCGAGTATAGTTCTCGTCGCATGGTGTCGACAAGTCGTCGACGACGGCCCGCCGCCCCCCTCCACGTGAACGTCTACCGCGCCCTCAAGGACGCCATCTTGACGGGCCGCCTGGCACCCGGGGAGGTGATCAGCGAGGTGGAGGCCTCGCGGCGCTGGTCGGTGAGCCGGACGCCCGTCCGCGAGGCCATCCGCCAGCTCGAGCAGGAGGGGCTCGTGCTCTGGAGCCCGCGCCGGGGCGCCACCGTGGCCGGCATCTCGGTGGCCGGCGTGCGCGACGTCTACGAGACGCGCGAGGTGCTGGAGGAACTGAGCGCCCGGCTGGTCGCCGAGCGGGGCGCGGCGGAGGACCACGAGCGCCTGGCCCGACTGGCCGAGGGCGTGGAGCGGGCGCACCGGGCGGGCCGCTACCTGGAGGGGATGCGGCTCGACAACGACTTCCACCGCACCATGGCCCGGGCTACGGGCAACCGGGTCCTCGCCTCCTACAGCGAGCGGCTCCTGGACAGGACCCTGATCGCGCGCATGCTCGCGCGCCGGGACCCGGGCCGGGTGGACGAGATCTCAGGCGAGCACCTCGCCATCCTGGCCGCCCTGCGAGCGGGGGACGGCGTCCTCGCCGCGGAGCGGGCGGGGGACCACGTGAGGAAGGCCCGCGCTCGCCTGATGGAGATGCTGCAGAGCTCGTCGGTGGACCGCGAGCCCGGGCGATGATGCGGATTCCTTGAAGGAGGAGACGACGTTGGCAGAGACCCAGACCGACTCCAAGGCCCGGCTCGAGGAGCTTGCCTCGCGCTACAACCCGAAGGCCATCGAGACCGGCCGAAGGCTCCAGGGCGAGTTCTTCCTGAGACTCGTCGACGAGTTCGACCAGCTCGACCAGGAATGGACCCAGGACTGGCTGACCTGGATCTACGACCGCATGTACAACCGGCGGGTCCTCGACGACAAGACCAGGGTCCTCGTCATCATCGGCGAGTGCTGCGTCAGCGACGAGATGGTCCAGCTGCCCAACCACATTCGCAGCGCCATGCGCAATGGGGCCACCATCAAAGAGGTGCAGGAGGTCATTCTCCAGTCCGCCATCTACGCGGGCATGCCGAAGATGATCAAGGCCATGCGGGTCTTCCGGGAGCTGACCAAGGATCTGGGCCTGCTCGATCTGCACGACCCCGTCTTCCGCGGGGACGCCAAGGAGTAGGGCGCTGGCCGGGCGCATGACGGCCGCCTCCGGCACCCGCTCCGGGACGAGGGCCCTGGCGGAGATGCTGCGGGGCTACCGCACCTCGCATGTCTTCTTTGTGCCCACGTTCCTTCTGCCGGCGCTCTCGGAGCTCAACGCGCTGGGGGTGGGCACCGTCTCCGCCCACGGCGAGAAGTCGGCCGCCTACATGGCGGACGGATACGCCCGGGTCAGCCGGAGGCCCGGGATATGCATGGCCCAGACGGTCGGTGCGACCAACCTCGCGGCCGGGCTCAAGGACGCGTACATGGCGGGGTCGCCGGTCATTGCCCTCACGGGCGGTCCCTACGCGGAGACCAGGTACCGTCACGTGTACCAGGAGGTGGACGACGCCGCCGCCTTCCGCGCCGTCACGAAGTGGCAGGCCTCGATCGAGGACGTCGGGCGCATGCCCGAGCTCGTCCGCCAGGCCTTCCGGGCCGCCACGACCGGCGCCCCCGGCCCCGTCCACCTGGAAGTGAGGGGCCACATGGGCCAAGTCCTCGAGCGGGAGGAGGAGCTGGACACGACCGCGGAGCCCCGGTTCGGCGAGGTGCCCGCATTTCGCCCCGAGCCGGACGCCGCCTCACTGGCCGAGGCGGCCGCAGCCCTGGCGGCGGCGGCGCGCCCGGTCATGGTCGCCGGAGGAGGGGCGGTGTGGTCGGGGGCCGAGCGCGAGGTGGTGGCGCTGGCGGAGCGCCTCCAGATGCCCGTGGCGACCTCCCTCGCGGCCAAGGCCGTCATCCCGGAGGACCACCCCCTGTCGGTGGGCGTGGCCGGGCACTACTCCCGGCGCTGCGCGAACCAGGTCGTGGCGGAAGCCGACCTCGTCTTCTTCGTGGGCAGCCACGCCGGGAGCATGGTGACCGACGGCTGGAGGGTGCCCGCCCCCGGCGTCGCCGTCGTCCAGCTCGACATCGACCCTGCGGAGCTGGGCCGGCACTACCCCGGCCAGGTGAGCCTCCATGGTGACGCCCGCTCGGCGCTGGCGCGCCTGCGGGAGGTGGCGCCGGCCCGATCCAACGAGCGCTGGGTCTCGAGGGCGCAGGAGCTGGTCCGGGAATGGCGCCGCGAGGTGCGCCCGATGGTGACCTCGGACGCTAACCCCATCCGGCCCGAGCGGCTCTGCGCCGAGCTCGCCGGCGTGCTGCCTGCGAACGCCGCCCTTCTTGTGGACACGCTGCAGGCCTCCATCTGGGCCGGCACCATGGTCGGGCTCGGCCCGGGCCACAGGTTCGCCCGCTGCGCCGGGTCGTTGGGGTGGGGGCTCCCGGCCGCCTTGGGCGCCAAGTGCGCGCTCGGCGAGACGCCCGTCGTCGGCCTGGTCGGGGATGGGGGGCTCTACTACCACCTGGCGGAGCTGGAGACCGCCGCCCGCAACCGCATCGACGCCGTCATCGTCGTCAACAACAACGGCGCCTATGCGGGCGAGAAACCGTTCTGGGAGGCCGCCTACGGGGCGGGCGGTCCCGAGGGCGATGCCAACTGGGTCTTCGGGGATGTCGACTTCGCCAAGATCGCCGCCCAGCTCGGGTGCCACGCCGAGCGCGTGGAGCGTGCCTCCGACTTGCGGCCCGCCCTCGAGCGCGCCCTGGCGGCAGGACGGCCGGCCCTCGTGGACGTCGTCACGGACCGCACCGCGATCCATCCCCGCGGCTGGCATCCGGAGGCCTGAGGCCGGCCCCCCACCCCGTCTCGGGCGCCGACCCGCGGATACGGGGGTCCTCCTCCTCCGCGGGTCGCGTCCACGTCGAGCGCCCCTTACAGCGCGCCGGGGCCTCTGCGGGTGGCGCGGGACCTATCCGGGGGGGTCACTACACAGGGGGCGCCGGCGCCTCTCAGGGCCCGCCCGCCGACTCGGTCGCGCGCGTCTCAGATCAGGTTGTGACCGGTTAGGATGTCAGCCATGCTCGAGTCGGCGGACAGAGTCCTCCGCGTGCTGGAGACATTCACGCCTCACGAGCGCGACCTTAGCCTGACCGACATCGCCAGGCGCCTCGACCTGCCCAAGAGCTCGGTCCACCGCCTCCTGGCCACCCTGATCGAGCACGGGCTGGTCGAGCGCGACCAGCTGAGCCGCCGCTACCGGCTCGGAATCAAGCTCTTCGAGATCGGATCCACCGCCATCCAGGAGCGGGGGCTCCACAGCGCCGCCTACCCCATCCTGGAAGGGCTGACGCTCCTCACGGGCGAAACCACGCACCTGGCCGTCCTGAGCGGGATCGAAGCCGTCTACGTGTACAAGATCGACAGCCCCTCCAGCATCATGATGCCCTCCCGCGTCGGCGGGCGAGCGCCCTGTCACTGCACGAGCATCGGCAAGGTGCTCCTGGCCTGGAACACGCAGGACCTCTACAGCCAGGTCGTCTGGTCCGGCCTTCGGCCCTATACGCGCAACACCCTGACCACCGTGGAGGCGCTCGAGGCGGAGCTGGTCAAGGTTCGCGCGCAGGGCTACGCGCTCGACCTGGAGGAGTTCGAGGAGGGCCTGCACTGCCTGGCGGCGCCCGTCCGCGACCACGGCGGGCGGGTCATCGCCGCGGTCGGCGTGGCGGGTCCCAGTCGCCGCCTGACCGAGGACCAGCTGCGTAGGCTCGTCCCCCAGGTCACGGACAGCGCCCTCGAGCTCTCCCGCAACCTCGGCTACGTGCCTTCGGCTCGGCTGCTTCCAGCCGCCGCGGGCTCGTAGTCGCCCCGGGAGCCCGCACGACGGCGTGAAGGCCTGGCGGCTGGGGGCCTGGGGAGGGGACCTCCGGCTCGAGGACGTCGCCGACCCCGTGCCCGCCGATGGCGAGGTCCTGGTCCAGGTCGAGGCCTGCGGCGTCGGTCTCACGGTCCTCAACTGCATCCGCGGCGACCTCGGACACGACCCCGCCGATTTGCCCCGGACGCCGGGCCACGAGCTGGTGGGACGGATCGTGCAGACGGGCCCGGGGGTCCCCGCGGAGCGTGCCGGGGAACTGGTGACCGCCTACTTCTACCTCTTCTGCGGGCGGTGTCCCAGCTGCCTCGGGGGTTCAGAGCCGCTCTGCCGCAACATGGCCGGCTACGTGGGAGTGGACCGGGACGGCGGCTACGCGGAGCTCGCGGCACTGCCTTCCCGGAACGCCCTCGTCCTTCCCGCCGGTCTCGACCCGGTGGCGGCGACGGTCGTCGCCGACGCCGTGGCGACACCCGTCCACGTGGCCCGCCGGGCCGGCCTGCGCCCGGGTGACCGGGTCGCCGTGGTGGGGGCCGGCGGGGGGGTCGGGATCCACATGGTCCAGGTCGCCCGCCTCCACGGCGCGCACGTCCTCGGCCTCGACGTCTCGCCCGCCAAGCTCGGGCACCTCGAGGGCGAGCTCGGGATCGAGGTCCGCGACTCCACCGACTTCGAGGCGGTCGCCCTCCCTCCCGGATGGGAAGGGCGCTGCGATGTGGTGGTCGATTTCGTCGGCCGCCCCCCGACCCTGGCCTGGGCGCTCTCGGTCCTCGGCGAGGGGGGTAGGCTGGTCACGCTCACCACCTTCGCCGGGGTCGAGATGGTGGCCAGCCCGCGGGACTTGGTGCTGCGCCAGATCGCGGTGCTGGGCTCTCGCTACGCGGGCAGGCACGAGGTGGACCTGGCGGCGCGCCTGGTGGCGGCGGGCGACGTGCGGCCCGTCATCGGCGGCCAGGTCAAGGCCGCAGAGGTGGAGGTGCTCCACGAGCAGCTTCGCGACGGCTCGCTGCTGGGGCGGGGTGTCATGACGTGGCGGTGACTCGCGATCCCGGGGCTGCGGTGGTCCCGGAGGTCGCCGCTCGACAGAGAAAGCCGCACCGGGGTAATCTCTAG
>JBOHUY010000233.1:0-1585 GCA_050735015.1 Candidatus Dormibacterales bacterium
CGGTCGAGCGTCACGTGCCTGTCGAACCGCCCCGGCCTCAAGAGCGCCGGGTCCAGCACGTCGGGCCGGTTGGTGGCCGCGATCATGATCACGTGCGTGTTGGTGTCGAAGCCGTCCATCTCCACCAGGAGCTGGTTCAGCGTCTGCTCCCTCTCGTCGTGTCCGCCCCCCAGCCCCGCCCCTCGCTGCCGGCCCACGGCGTCGATCTCGTCCACGAACACAATGCAGGGCGAGTTCTTCTTGGCCTGGTCGAAGAGGTCCCGCACCCGGCTCGCGCCCACCCCCACGAACATCTCCACGAACTCCGACCCCGAGATCGAGAAGAAGGGCACCCCCGCCTCCCCCGCCACCGCCTTGCTGAGCAGCGTCTTGCCCGTCCCCGGCGGGCCCACCATGAGCACCCCCTTGGGGATGCGCGCGCCCAGGGCCACGAACTTCTCCGGATACTTCAAGAACTCCACGATCTCGGTCAGCTCCTGCTTCGCCTCGTCCACCCCGGCCACGTCGGCGAACGTGATCAGAGGCTTGTCGCTGGTGATCATCCGCGCCCTCGAGCGCCCGAAGGACATGGCCTGGTTGTTGCCGCTCTGGGTCTGCCGGAGGATGTAGTACATGAAGGCCCCGATCAGCAGCAGGATGATGAGGTTGGGGACCAGGACCTGGACCCAGTAGGCCCCGCTGCTGCTCTTCTGGTAGGTGACGGTCACGCCGTCCGAGGTCAGCGTGTTGGCGAGCGGGGTGGTGTCCCCGTCCGGCAGCGTGACGTCGTACTGCTGCCCGTTGCCGGCCGTGACGCCCCCGTCGGTGCCGTTGATGTCGAGCGACTTGACCTTGCCCTGCTGGGCCTGGGTGACCAGCGTCGAATAGCTCCAGTCCGGCCTCTGGCTGCTGGCGATGGACTGCCACGTGACCCAGAAGACGGCCCCCAACACCGCGACAAGCGCGAAGTAGAAGAGGCTGGAGCGGGGGACGCGATTCAACTAGGAAGGTCTCCTTGAGAAGAGTTGCGTGATTCTAGCACAGCACATCTCGGCCCCCCTCCCGCCCCGATCGGGTCCTCGGCCGTCGTCGGAACCCTCTCCACCGTGACGTGGACCCCGCCCCCGCCGGGCGGCGCCGCGAACTCCCTGGCGACCGCGAGGCCGGGCACCAGGGCCAGCTTCCCGGCCGCGAAGACGAGCGGCAGTCGGTCGCGCTCGGCGCGGGGGACGCGGGCGTCGACGAGGATGTCCTGCAGCTTGCGCGTGCCGCGCCCGGACACCGGCCGCATGGTGAGTCCGGGCCGCCTCGTGCCCAGGGCCAGGGCGAGCCCGGTCCTCAGGTGGGCGGCGCCGGGCTCGTGGCAGCCCGGGCAGGGCCGGGTCGCAAGGCGCCAGGAGGGGCCGGGCGGCTCGGGCCCCGCCCGCATGGCCAGCTCCCCGTAGGCGCAGGCGGCGAGGACCCCACCCGGGAGGTCGAGGCTCCGGGGCCGGCCAGGGCTCATGACGAGGCCGTCGACAGCGTCGATGTGCCGACGGGCAAGGCCCGGCGAGGGGCCCCCCGCCCGCCGGTAGAGGAGGCGGTAGGCCTCGGCGCGGAGGACGGG
>JBOHUY010000234.1:0-1734 GCA_050735015.1 Candidatus Dormibacterales bacterium
GTCCCACCGTCTCCATGCGCACCTCCGGGGGGTCGTCGCGCCGCACGAACGTGAGCAGTCCCTCGCTCATGCCGAAGTTCTCCTGCACGAAGGCGTTCGGGAAGACCTCCGCCATGCGCCGCCTGACCTCCGGCTGGAGCCGCTGCCCGCCGCTCTGCAGGAGCCTGACCGAGCGCAGGTCGTACCTCTTCGCCGAGGCGTCCCCGATCCAGCGGATGTAGAGGGCGGGCACCGCGGCCACGTGGGTGACGCGCTCTCGCTGGATGGTGCTGAAGACCTGCTCGGCGTCGTGGCCGGGGGCCAGCGCGACCCGGGCCCCGGCCAGGAAGAAGCCCTGCACGCCGGGGCACGCCAGAGGCATGTTGTGGGCCAGCGGCGCCACCGCCAGCTGGACCGAGCCCGGCTCGATGTCCTGCACGGCGGCCGACGCGCGGGAGTTGTAGAGGTAGTCGTTGTGCGTCCGCGGGATGAGCTTGGGGATGCCCGTGGTGCCCCCCGAGAGCAGCAGGACGCAGGGGTCGGTGGGCTCCACCGGCTCCGGGCTGAAGTCGGGGGCGGCCCCGGCCAGCTCCCCGGGGGAGATGGCCGCCCCCAGGGTCGGGCAGTCGCGGCGAACGACCGCCCCCAGTTCGCCGTCGGTGGTGACCAGCGCCCTCGCCTCCGCCAGGCGGACGAAGTGCTCCAGCTCCAGGCGGCGGTGGGGGGCGAGCGCCAGGAGGGGGATGGCCCTGATCCTCTGGAGGGCGAAGTAGACGTAGAGGAATTCGGGGCTGTTGGGGAGGTGGACGACGACGCGGTCGAGGGCGTGCACACCGTGATCGGCCACCAGCCGGCGCGCGAACCCCTCCGCGCGCTCTCTCAGCTCCTGGAAGGTGACTCGGCCCCCGCCGTGGGTGAAGGCGGTGCGGGCGGCGTGGCGCCGGAAGAGCTCCCAGAAGACGTCGCCCAGCAGCCTTCCCTCCCAGTAGCCGCGCTCGCGGTAGCGGGCGGCGAGGTCGGGCGGGAAGGGGACGACGCCGTCCAGGGGCATCAGGGGCTCACAGCGGGATGGCCGGGGCTCAGGTGATGGCCGAGAAGCCGCCGTCGACGGTCACCACCTCGCCTGTCACGAAGGGGCTGCTCACGATGAGGTCGGCGATGGTGACGGCGACCTCGTCCGGGCTCACGCAGCGCTGGAGCGGCGTGGCCCGCGCCCGCCGCTCCATGAGCCGCTCGTAGTCGTCCCCGAGCGCCTCCTCCATCCACCCGCCCACCATCCAGCCGGGCGCCACCGCGTTGACCCGGATGCCGGGCCCGAGCGCCCCCGCCAGCGTGCGCGTCAGGTTGGCCACGGCCGCCTTGCTGGCCGCGTAGGGGAAGGGCTGGGCGCCGGGCCGCAGGCCGGCCGTGCTGGCCAGGTTCACGACGGCGGCGGCGGGCGCCCTGCGCAGGAGCGGCAGGCAGGCCCTGGTGACCAGGAAGAGGCCGCGGACGTTGACCGCGAAGATCCTGTCCCAGTCCGCCATGGAGAGGCCCTCGATGTCGCGCTGGGGGGTGGAGGTGGTGACACCGGCGTTGTTGACGAGCGCGTCCAGCCGTCCGAGGCCCGACTCCACCTCCGCGGCCATGGCCGCCACCGACGCCTCGTCGGCGACGTCGGCCTGGCAGAGAAGGCCGCGGGCGCCCTCGGCCTCCAGCTCCCGGAGGACGTCCCCGGCCGCCTCCCGGCTGCGGCTGAAGTTGAGGGCGACGTCG
>JBOHUY010000235.1:0-6039 GCA_050735015.1 Candidatus Dormibacterales bacterium
TTGTCGCCCATCCCGATCTCGTCGCCCGAGTAGATGACGGGCGTGCCCGGAAGCGAGAACAAAAGCCCCATCATGAGCTCGATCCGGCGGCGGTTGTTGCCCAGGAGCGGGGCCAGCCGCCGGCGGATGCCGAGGTTGATCCTGGCCTCGGGGTCGCGCGTGTAGACGCGGTACATGTAGTCGCGCTCCTCGTCCGTGACCATCTCCAGGGTCAGCTCGTCGTGGTTGCGCAGGAAGAGGGCCCACTGCGCGGTCTCGGGGATGCTGGGGGTCTGCGCGAGGATGTCCACGATCGGGAACCTGTCCTCCATGCGGATGGACATGAAGAGCCGGGGCATGAGCGGGAAGTGGAAGGCCATGTGGCACTCGTCGCCGTCCCCGAAGTACGCGGCGGCGTCCTCCGGCCACTGGTTGGCCTCGCCCAGGAGCATGCGGTCCTGGAAGTGCTCGTCGACGTGCCGGCGCATCTGCTTGAGGAACGCGTGCGTCTCGGGGAGGTTCTCGCAGTCGGTGCCGTCGCGCTCGTAGAGATAGGGGACGGCGTCCAGCCGGAGGCCGTCGATGCCCATCTCCAGCCAGCGGTCGATCACCCTCAGGATGGCGTGCCGGACGTGGGGGCTGTCGAAGTTGAGGTCGGGCTGGTGGGCGTAGAAGCGATGCCAGTAATAGGCCCCGGCCAGGTTGTCCCACGTCCAGTTCGACTGCTCGAAGTCCTTGAAGATGATGCGCGCGCCGGTGTAGCGCTCCTTGGTCCGGCTCCACACGTAGAAGTCCCGCCAGGCGCTGCCGGGCCGGGCCCGGCGGGCTCTCTGGAACCACGGGTGCGCATCTGAGGTGTGGTTGCAGACGAGCTCGGTGATGATGCGCAGGCCGCGCCGGTGGGACTCCTTGATGAGCCGGCGCACGTCCCGCATGGTCCCGTAGACGGGATTCACGTCGGTGTAGTCGGCGATGTCGTACCCGTCGTCCTTGAGGGGCGACAGGTAGAAGGGCAGGAGCCAGAGCGCGGTCACGCCCAGGTCCTGCAGGTAGTCGAGCTTCTCGATCAGGCCCGGGAAGTCACCGATGCCGTCCGCGTTGCTGTCGAAGAACGAGCGCACGTGCAGCTCGTAGATGACGGCGTCCTTGTACCAGATGGGGTTGGATTCGCGGGCGGGCTCGTGCAGGGGTCCCCTCTCGATAAGAGGCCCACGGGCCCGGGCCCCCTTGAGGCGGGGCTGGCTCAAGGTTCCAACCGGAAGACATGGGCGGGCATCACGTGCGGGTTCAGCTCGACGTAGTTGTGCCGCCCCTGCCAGCGATGGTGGGCGTCCTGAAGCAGGTCGTGCACGCCGAAGGGGCGGTCGGCGTCGATCCCCATGCCCTCCAGCCAGAGGTCCGTCCAGCCGGACTGCGTGTACTGGTGGTCGAGGTTGACGATCACGAGCACGATGTTCGATCCGTCCCGGCTGCGCTTGCTGTACGCGATCAGCCTGTCGTTGCCGGCCCCGTGGAAGGTGAGGCTCGTGTCCTCCTGAAGCGCCGGGTTGGCGCGGCGGATGGCGTTGAGGCGGGCGATGAGGTGCCTCAAGCTGCCCTCGTCGTCGAGGTCCCAGTGCCTGAGCTGGTACTTCTCCGAGTCCAGATACTCCTCCCTGCCGGGCACCAGGGCCCGGTTCTCGACCAGCTCGAAGGCGGGCCCGTAGATGCCGTAGCTGGCCGCCAGCGTGGCGGCCAGCACCAGGCGGGAGAGGAACGCCGCCCGGCCCCCCTGCTGGAGCTCCTGGGTCAGGATGTCGGGGGTGTTGGGCCACAGGCTGGGCCTCAAGTAGTGGGCGACCTCGCTCCGCGTCAACTCCTCCATGTATCTCTGCAACTCGGCGCGGGACGTCCGCCACGCGAAATAGGTGTAGGACTGGGAGAAGCCGGCCTTGGCGAGGCGGGCCATGAGGCGCGGCCGCGTGAAGGCCTCCGAGAGGAAGAGGACCTCGGGGTGGCGCTCCTTGACGCTGGCGATCAGCCACTCCCAGAAGGCGAAGGGCTTGGTGTGGGGGTTGTCGACCCTGAAGACCCGGACGCCCTGCTCGAGCCAGTGCTCCACGACGCCCCGCAGTTCGCGCCAGAGGCCTTCTCGATCATGCGTCTCGAAGTCGAAGGGGACGATGTCCTCGTACTTCTTGGGTGGGTTCTCCGCGTACTGGATGCCTCCGTCCGGCCGCTTGCGGAACCACTCCGGGTGGCGCGTGACGTAGGGGTGGTCGGGAGAGGCCTGGAAGGCCAGGTCGATGGCTATCTCGAGCCCCATCGAGCGGGCGCGGCCGAGGAGCCGCCGGAAGTCCTCGGGCGTGCCCAGGTCGGGATGGATCTCCCGATGCCCTCCCACTTGGGAGCCGATCGCCCAGGGGCTGCCAGGGTCGGCTTTGGCGGCGCTGACGGAGTTGTTGCGGCCCTTGCGAAAGGAGGTGCCGATGGGGTGGATGGGAGGCAGATAGAGGACGTCGAACCCCATCTCGCGGACGTAGGCGAGACGTTCCTCCACGTCCGCGAAGGTGCCGTGCCGGCCCGGGACGGGGGAGGCCGAGCGGGGGAACATCTCGTACCAGGCGCTGAAGCGGCACAGCTGGGGCTCGACCACCACCTCCAGCTCCCTCGGGTGCCGGAGGGCTCCGGACCGGTCGGGGTGGCGGGCGGCGGCCCCGGCCAGCGCCCGCGAGAGGGCCGCGCGGCGGGCCTGGGGACCACCCGAGCGCAGGAGCCGGGCGAAAAGGTGGAGGCGGTCGCGGTCGCGTCCGAGCGCGCGCCCGGCCGCCGCGTCCACCAGAGCGGCCCCGATCTCCAGGTCGGCCTCGGTCTCAGCGCCGGCCTCCACACGCTTGGCGAAGTCGGCCGCCCAGGTCGCGAAGGGATCGACCCAGCCCTCCACTGTGTAGGCGTGGCGGCCCAGGGTGTCGACCCGGAACTCCCCGGCCCAGCGGTCGTTCCCGAGCGGCCGCATCGGAACCTCGACCCAGCGCCGCCCCCGGGGCCGGCGATGGAGCACCGCGCACCGGACGAGGTCGTGCCCGTCGGCGAAGACGTCGGCCTCGACTCGGAACCGGTCGCCGGCGACGGCCTTGGCGGCGAAGCGGCCGCAGTCGATCTCGGGCCGGACCGACTCTATGGCGACCCTGGAGGGGCCGGCCTCCCCCCCACGTGCGCCGACCTCGGTCCGCCGGGTGCTGGCTTTCGGCATGCTCAGGTTCGAGTATCCCAAAGGTGGGCGGGGCAGCCCCCTCGCCCGCGTCGCCTCGGCGCCATCGTCAGCCGGTCTGGCCCGCCCCCAGGGCGACGCTGCCGCGCCGGTCCCGATGCGAGGCCACGGCCAGGCGATAGAGCTCCACGTAGCGGCGGGCGGAGCGCCCCCACGACACGTCACGGGCCATCGCCCGCTCCACCAGCTCACGCCAGAAGGCGCGGTGCCGGTAGGTCTCCACGGCCCGGACCACGGCCGCGTGGAGCTGCCAGGGGTCGTAGTCGCGGAAGGTGAACCCGAATCCGGACCCGCCGGCCGGATCGACGTCCTCGATGGTGTCCGCAAGGCCCCCGGTCGCCCGCACGATGGGTATGGTGCCGTACCTGAGGGCGATCAGCTGGCCGAGTCCGCAGGGCTCGATGCGCGAGGGCATGAGCAGCATGTCGGCGCCCGCGTACATTGCCTGGGCCCGCCGCTGGTCGAAGCCGACGTGCACGAAGACGCGGTGCGGGCTCTGTGCGGCGCGCTGCCTCAGCATCTCCTCGTAGACCCGATCCCCGGCCCCCAGGACGGCCCATTGCGCGTCCAGCCCCGCGAGCGCCGGCATGGCCGTCTCGACGAGGTCCAGGCCCTTGGCCCCGTAGAGCCGGGAGATGATGGCGATGAGAGGTGCGCTGCTCTCCTCGAGGCCGAGCTCGCTGCGCAGCGCGGCCTTGTCGAGCGCCTTGCCCTCCAGGTTGGAGGCGGAATAGTGGTGGGCCAGGGCGGGGTCACGCTCGGGGTCGAAGAGCCTGTAGTCGATCCCGTTCAGGATCCCGTACAGCTTGTGGGCGTTGAGCCGCACGAGGGCGTCCAGCCCCTCGCCCATCTCGGGGCCCTGGATCTCCTCCGCGTACCGTTCGCTGACCGTGTTGACGGCGTCGGCGAAATGTATTCCGCGGGCGAGGAAGTTGACGGCGTCCGCCCGGCCCGCCCCCAGGTCGAGGAGGCCCCAGGGCTCGAGCCCGGCCAGGAACAGGGCGCCGGAGCCGAACCTGCCCTGGTGGGCGAGGTTGTGGATGGTCAGCGCCGTCGCCACCTCCGAGAGCACGGGGTCGTGCGCGTGCAGCCTTTCCAGGAGGTTGGGGATGAGCGCGGTGTGCCAGTCGTGGCAGTGGACCACGTCCGGGATGAACCCCACCGGGCGCAGCATCTCGAGAGCGGCCCGGCTCAGGTAGACGAAGCGCGCGTCGTCGTCCTCGAACCCGTAGAGCGAGTCGCGGTCGTAGAGGGCCGGGCAGTCGATCAGGTAGACGGGCACCCCGCCCAGGCGGCCCTCGAGGACGGCCGACTCGACGATCGTGCCGCCCAGGCGGACGGGCAGGCGCGGGACCACGGTCTCGAAGCCGTCGGCTCTCACGCCCCGGTGGCGCGGCATGACCAGGCGCACGTCGTGGCCGCCCGCCCTCAGCTGAGCCGAGAGCGCGGCGGTGACGTCGGCCATGCCCCCCGACTTGGCCAGAGGGGAGACCTCCGAGGCCGCGATCAGCACGCGGACAGGGCCCCCGCCTCCGGCCTCCGCGAGGCGGTGCGGCCGGGGCACGCTCAGCCCCAGCGAGCCCGCCGGCGGGACCTGCTCAACGTCGCCGCCGTCGCAGGTGACGACGAGGGCTAGCTCGACAGGCTCACCGCCCCGTCGCCCCAACACCCGGAAGGGGACAGAGAACGTGAAGGGGCTGGCCACCAGGGTCCTCAGGAGGGGCTCCCCGACCCTCTCGGCGCCCCTGATCCGGAAGACGGCCATCTCCGCCCCCTCGCCGCGGGGCTCCACGCGGACAGCGCGCGCGGGGTCGAAGCCGAGGTCGGCGAGCGCGCCCGGCCCGATCGGGAGCCGCTCCGACTGCTCATGCGCCTCCCTCGGCGCCGGGTGCCCGGACAGATACAGCCAGAAGGCCACGCCCTGAGCGGCCAGGTCGGCGGCAGAGGCGCGGCTGTCCACGCGCACGTGCAGGTAGTCGTCGTCACCGCCATAGAGGAGGCGCTGGACCAGCCCGAGGGGTTTGTGCAGCGCCCCGAACCCGCTCCCCACCACGTGGTAGCCGGCGTCCTGCCAGGCGGCGTCGTCGGGACCTCGGGGGCTGATGGGCCGCTCGGGGCGCCGCTGCTCGGGGACCGGGCCCCGCTCGATGATGGGCTGGAAAAGGCGCGCCGGGGGTTTGGCGCCGGCCAGCTTGTAGACGTTCCGCAGGTGCAGCCGGAACTGGTTGTCCCAGATGGCGTCCATGCCCGAGTCGTGGCGCGCGGAGAACCACCAGAACCAGTCGCTGCCCTCGGTGACTAAGATCTCCCGCCACGCCCGCTCGAGCTCCGGCGAATCGCCCTGGAGGCGAGTCCGGCCCTCCAGCCAGTCGCGCGTCTCGGCGAGCAGGTCCCAGGCCGCGTTGTGCCCCGGGTCGCCAATCCATGTGTCGAGGCTGGCTCCGATCCAGCTGCCCGTGTGGAGGTGGTCCAGGCGCTGGCGCCGGGGGTGACCGGCGAGGAACCCCGCCACGGTCGTGGTGGCGATTCCGGGATCCTCCTCGAGGGCCCGGTAGAGGGCGTCGAGGAAGTCGTGGCCGTCCCGCGGGTAAAACTCCCAGGGGTTCTCGCCGTCGAGCGCCACCACGACCAGCCAGTCCTCGTCCCCCTGGCGTTCCCGGATGCGCCCGAGGCGGCCCACGAAGTCCTGGGCCGCGTCCAGCGCGGGCATGCGCTGGTAGTCGAATCCGATCAGGTTGGAGAGCAGAGCGTCGCGGAAGACGACGGTCACCGGGCGACCCTGCCTCTCCACCTCGCAGGGCGTGTAGAGG
>JBOHUY010000236.1:0-2346 GCA_050735015.1 Candidatus Dormibacterales bacterium
AGGCGCGCTCCACGAAGCGCAGGTGGGTGGCCAGCCGCCCGAACTCCTCGTAGCTGGTGGGCACGTGGCCCGGCCCCAGGGCCAGGCCCGGCAGCCACCGGGAGTAGAAGCCGGCCGCCTTGAGCGCGGCCCTGGCGCGGGCCTGGGGCGGGGCGCCGGCCTCGGTCAGCCCGGCGGCGACGCGGAGGTGCTGGTCCACCGCCTCGCGCGCGACGAACAGCTTCATGATCTCGCTCGAGCCCTCGAAGATGCGGGAGATGCGGAGGTCTCTCAGGATCATCTCGGCGGGCACCGGGCGCTCGCCCCTGGCCTTGAGCGAGGCCGCCGTCTCGTAGCCCCGGCCGCCCCTCACCTGGACCATCTCGTCGGCCACCCGCCAGGCCATCTCCGAGCAGTAGAGCTTGGCCAGCGCGGCCTCGATCCGGATGTCGTTGCGCCTCTCGTCGGCGAGCGCGCCCGAGAGCTCGGTCACCGCCTCCAGGGCGAAGGTGGTGCCGGCGATGAAGGAGAGCTTGTGCGCGATGGCGTCATGCTCCCCGATCGGGCGCCCCCACTGGACGCGCTCGGCGGCCCACTCGCGCACGATCGCGAGCGAGGCCTTGGCGGCCGCCGTGGCCGTGGCCGGCAGCGAGAGCCGGCCCGTGTTGAGGGTGACGAGCGCGATCTTGAGGCCGCGGCCCTCGCCCCCGATCAGGTCCTCGGCGGGCACGCGCACGTCCTCGAACCTGGTCACCCCGTTCTCGATGCCGCGCACGCCCATGAAGGCGTTGCGGTGCAGGACCTTGACCCCGGGGGCGGACCCCTCCACGACGAAGGCGCTGATGCCGCCCGGGTGGCCCTCCGAGGGCGGCACCTGGGCCATCACGACGAGAAGCTCGGCGACGGTGCCGTTGGTGGTCCAGAGCTTGAGCCCAGTGAGGAGGTAAGCGGAGCCGTCCGGGGTGGGGACGGCGGTGGCGGCGAGGCGGGCGGGGTCGCTGCCCACGTCGGGTTCGGTGAGCAGGAAGGCGCTGACCGCCCCCCGGGCCAGGCGGGGCAGGTAGCGCCTCTTTTGCTCCTCGGTGCCGAAGAGGGCGAGGGGCTGGGGCACGCCGATGGACTGGTGCGCGCTCAAGAGGGCTCCCAGAGATGCGTGTGCCGAGGAGGCGAGCTCGAGGGCGCGGTTGTAGTAGACCTGCGACAGGCCCAGGCCGCCGTACTCGGGGGAGATCTTCATGCCGAAGCAGCCCAGACCCTTGAGCTCCTCCACCACGGCCTCCGGGATGCGGCCCTCGGCCTCGATGCGCAGGGGGTCGACGTTCTGGAGGAGGAACTCGCGCAGCCGGGCCAGGAAGGGCTCGCCGCGGCGGCGCTCCTCCTCGCTGGGACGGGGATGGGGGTGGATGAGGTCGAGCCGCAGCCGGCCCAGGAAGAGCTCGCGGCCGAAGCTGGGTCGGGCCCAGTCCGCTTCCCGGGCCGCCTCCGCGACTCGCCGGGCCTCCTCCTCGGAGACGGGGGCGTCGGTCCTCACCCCTCGAATCCTAGGCCGCCCCGCGCCTTCGACGACCCAGAACCGCCGGGGATCCGCCACCGGCGGCTCCCCTCCCGCCGCCTCCATGAGCTTCGGGGGCCCCGCCACGGGCGGGTGCCTTCTCAAGAGGGCGAGCGTCTGGCCCGGCCCCGCCGCCGCCGCCGGCACCCCCCTAGGCCCCGAGGGTGGACGAAGGCAGCGACGCGACGGTGGCCCGGGCGCCGGCGCCCTGCTTGGGAGGAGACCGGAACCATCCCGGGCAGGAGATGTTAGGTTATAAGTCTGCTATCAGATATGAGAATCGCCGGGAGGTGACCACGTGACCTGGACGAGGGACGTCGCCGCACTCGGGCTGCGCCTGGTCTTGGGAGGGCTGCTGGCCGGGCACGGCGCGCAGAAGCTGTTCGGATGGTTCGGGGGAGGCGGCCCCGAGGGTACCCGCCGCATGGTCGGCGCCATGGGCATGGAGCCGCCCCACCGCTGGGCGGCCGCCGCCGGGGGCGCAGAGCTGGGGGGCGGCCTCTTGACCCTGCTCGGGCTGGCCTGGCCGCTGGGCCCCGTCGTGACCCTGGCTCCCATGGCCATGGCCACGGGCAGGGCCCATCGGGGCCGGCCCATCTGGGCCTCCAAGGGGGGCGCCGAGCTGCCCGTCACCAACATGGCGGTGGCGGGCGCCCTCGCCCTCACGGGCCCGGGCCGGGTCTCGGCCGACCGGCTCCTGCGCCTGCGCCTGCCCCTGCCCCTGCGGCTGGCGGCGGCGGCCGCCACGGCCGCCGGCGTCGCGCTCGCCCTGGCCGGCAGCCGGACTCCGATCCCGGCCCCGCGCGAGCGGCCCG
>JBOHUY010000237.1:0-1767 GCA_050735015.1 Candidatus Dormibacterales bacterium
CTCCAGGACCACCTGGTCCACCAACCCGGCGTCGAGGTCTTCATGGAGACGACGGCCACCTCGCTCCTGACCGGTCGGGGCCGGGTCGTGGGCGCGCTCGCCTACCGGCGGGCGGACGCCCGCCTCATCCTCTTCACGGCCCGGGCCGTGGTCCTGGCCACGGGCGGCTGGGGCAAGATCTACAGGGTCACGTCCAACTCATGGGAGAGCACCGGCGACGGCACCGCCTTGGCCTACTCGGCGGGGGCCCGCCTGCAGGACTGCGAGATGGTGCAGTTCCACCCCACCGGGATGGTCTGGCCGCCGGGCGTCAAGGGCCTTCTCGTGACCGAGAGCGTGCGCGGCGAGGGCGGCCTCTTGACCAACTCCGAGGGCGACCGCTTCATGTCCACATACGACCCCAAGCGCATGGAGCTCTCCACGCGGGACGTGGTCGCGCGCGCCATCAACCAGGAGGTGAACGAGGGCCGGGGCTCCCCCCACGGGGGCGCCTTCCTCTCCGTCACCCACCTCGACGGCGCCTACGTCAAGCGCCGCCTGCCCTCGATGTGGGAGCAGTTCCACAAGCTGGCCGACATCGACATCACCAAGGAGCCCATGGAGGTCGCGCCCACCATCCACTACGCCATGGGGGGGGTGCGCGTGGAGGCGGAGACGGGCGCCACCAACCTGGACGGGCTCTACGCCGCCGGGGAGGTGGCTTGCGGGCTCCACGGCGCCAACCGCCTGGGCGGCAACTCCCTGACCGACCTGCTCGTCTTCGGGAAGCGGGCGGGCGAGGCCGCGGCGCTCTTCGCCCAAGAGGCGGGGCCTCCGCCCCCGATCAAGGACAGCGACGTGGCCGAGCACGTGCGGGAGATGGAGGCGCCCCTGCACCGGGAGGGCGAGAGCCCCTACCTCCTGCACGCCGAGCTGCAGGACGTGGTCACCCAGCACGCCCCCATCATCCGGGACGAGGCCGGCCTCAAGGCCGGCCTCAAGAAGATCCTGGCCCTGAAGGAGCGCGCCGCCGCCTGCGGGACGGGAGGGCCCAACGGGACCGCCTTCAACCCCGGCTGGCATACCGCCCTCGACGTCCAGGGCATGATCGTCAACGCGGAGGCCGTGATGCGGTGCGCGATCGAGCGCCGCGAGAGCCGGGGCGCCCACACCCGCAGCGACTACCCTGACTACGACCCGGAGCTGGAGAAGGTCAACTTCGTCGTCGAGCGCGCCCGGGACGGCTCCATGGCCGTGAAGAGGATGGAGAAGCCCCCCATCCCAGCCGAGATGATGGAGATCGTCCACAGCGAGTTCTCGCTCGATTACGTTCGGGAGGATTGAAGCTCAAGAGATGGCCGTCGCCGAGAAGATCGAGACCGCGCCCGCCCAGGAAGCCGCCGAGCGGACCGTCCGCATCAAGATCCAGCGCGGGGACGCCGCGGCGACGCGCCTGGAGACGTTCGAGGTGCCCCTCCAAGAGGGCATGGTCGTCCTCGACGCCGTGCTCTGGGTGCAGGCCCACCTGGCCGCGGACCTCGCCGTGCGCTGGAACTGCAAGGCGGCCAAGTGCGGGTCCTGCTCGGCAGAGATCAACGGCTTCCCGCAGCTGATGTGCAAGACCCGGCTCTCCCAGTACCCGGAGGGCGAGATCACGGTCCGGCCCATGCAGGCCTTCCCGCTCGTCCGCGACCTGGTCACGGACGTGAGCTGGAACTACGAGGTCAACAGGCGCATCCCGCCCTTCACACCCCGTCCCGCCGACCGCGACGACCCCCAGCCCTGGCG
>JBOHUY010000238.1:0-3490 GCA_050735015.1 Candidatus Dormibacterales bacterium
CCGGCCACGTGGTCCTGGCGGAGTACGACGTCGAGGCGCCGGCGCCAGGCGTGGTAGTGGCGGCAGAACTGGCTGTACTGGTAGCCGTCGGGGTGCTCCTCCAGGTATTCGAAGTGCAGCAGTTGGAGGGTCATCCCCTTCCGCCGCAACTCATTCTTGACCCGCGTCCAGTCCGGCAGCGGGCGCAGGGGCGGCGGCGGCCCCGCCGACACGAACATGCGGCGCTCGAGCTCCCCGTCGTCGAGCTCCTCCGGCAGGGGCCAGACCGCCAGGCCCGCCGAGGCCGCCCGCTTCAGGTAGTCGTAGATGGTCGCCTCGGGTACGCCGGTGATCTGCCTCGCCCGGCGCTGGCTCAGGCCCTCGCCAAGGGTCAGGCGCAGGACTTCTCGGATCTTCCGCATGACGACGCGGGGACGGGCATCGGCATCGCTCCTTCAACGTGGGCTGGGACGTTGATGGGGAGCTTGCCGACCCCCGGCTACCTCACGCCGGAGCTACGCAGGAGCCTCCTTCCAGGGGTGCCCGGATTCGTCGGAACAGGTGCCCGGATTCAATCGGAACAGGTGCCCGGATTCCCCCGGAATTCGCATGAGGGTCTGGTGCAGGCGCTCGATCTTGCCGCAGGTCTGGGGGTGGTAGGGGCTGGAGTGCTTGACCTCGAGGCCCTGCATGTCGAGCTCCAGCTGTAACTCGGGGATCATATGGGCACCTTCAGGTGCCGCTGCGCCGGAGGTCTGCCAGAAGCTCCTGAGGGGACAGCAGCCGCACCCCCCGGTGGCTGCCCAACGGGAGAAGGTGCTTGCGATCGCCGGTGACCAGCACGTCAGCGCCAGCGGCAATCGCGCTCGCCAGGACCAGATCATCGTCGCTGTCGCCGGAGACGCGCTCGATCGGTTCGGGGGCTGCCGGGCACGGGCCGCTCAGGGCTGCGAAGCGCAGGCGCGCTTCCCTGGCGCGACGTCCGGCGAATCCGAGCTTGTCGGCAAGAACGCGCTCCAGCTCCGCCAGAACTGGTTCGGGGACAAGCAGCACCACCCTACCGTCGATTGCCTCTTCGACCACCCGGCTCGGCGGGCCGTCGGCGATCAGTGCCGATACGAGCACGTTCGTATCAACAGCGACGCGCAGGGTCAGGCTCGACTCTGCCGATGGTCGTCGATGAGCGCCTCTATGTCCTCGGGGCCCAAGCCGCGCTCCTCGGCCTGGCGCCTCCCGTACCGCTGCAGCCCCCGGAAGCGCTCCAACTCAACCTGACGCTTCAACGCATCGCGCACCAGTTCGCTCCGAGTCTTGCCGGTTGACCGCGCCAGGGCATCTGCCTCCCGCATGAGGTCGTCAGGAATCGACACCGAGAGAAGACGCGCCACGACGATATGAAGATATCACATGTCACCCGTATGGGGGCCGGCCGCGGAGCTTTGAAACCCCAACCGGACCCGCCTCCACGATCGGGCGGGAGTTCGCATTCTGTAAGTCTGGGTGCACCACTCCATAGCTGAAGACCGGGTGGGCAGTCTCGCGGTCGCGAATCTCCACTCGGGCGATCAGGGGCTGGACGAGCGCCTTCTGCCTGATTCGATCCGTCTCTGCGGCGAGTTCGCGGACCTCCGTCGAGAGTCTGCTCGGTGCTGGTTCACCTCCTTGTCGATCGTCGAGGAACAGGTGGCGTGCGATCTCCCGGCCTTTGGCGTCAGGTACGGATGCCCGTAGAAGGGCGGCCAAGAGGGCGGCCAAGAGGGCGGCCTTCTCCCCGGGTCAAGAGCCTCCAGACTGGGGCGGCGCTTCCGGGTGGTCGCTCCCCCGGCGTCGACTCCCAGCCATCCTTTCGACCGGGCACTCGCGGCTTCATCTGCCCGGCGGACAACTCGCCGCCATTGGCGGGGAAACGGTGGGCGACCGAATAGACGCGGATCGCCTTCAGGGCCGAATCTGGCCGGGCTGGCGAACTTGATCCAGCAGCCTACGCTCCGTTTGGTTCCGCGTTAGGAGCCTGGGAGATTCCGAAACCTGGTCCCTGCTCGGTTTCAACCCGATCGATGACGGCGCCGGTCAACATCACGCTCACCGCCGCCGGGATGTGAAGGGTGTCGTGGCCCCGGCGCTCGAGGACGGTGTCGTCCTCCAGCGCCTCCCCCAGTACGAGGCCGAGCTTGTCGACACCCGTGGGCTCCAGTCGGAGCACCCGGCCCTGGGGCCGGTCGATCTCGTCCAGCATGTCCATCGCCTGGTCGGTGACCTGGATCATCCCGTCCACCTCCTTGGGTGCGAAGCGGTCTTTGAAAGAAGCCAGGCTACCAGAAAGGCCGACAGTCTTGCCATAAGGAAATGCCACAGTTCGGGCCGCATATGGGGAGTGCCTCAAAGCGGGGGTCCGGAGGTCGCCGCACAACTGGGGAGCGGACGCCGCCCCCCGGCAGGAGTCCGATCAGGCGGGCGAGGGGGGCCGGCCCGGCCGGAGGCGCGATCCGCGCCCACCGCTCATGGCCTGGAGCACGTAGAGCTCCTCGTGGGCGCCGAGCGGCGTGTCCAGGGCGTCTCTGACGTCTTGCTCGCCCAGGAAGAGGTGAAGGTGCTCGCGCACGCGTCCCGACTCCGTGAGCAGGTGGGTCCTCACCACCGACTCCGGGCCCAGCGAGTCGAGCGCCTCGCGCACGGTCGCGCCGGTCACCTCCAGGTTGCGCTGCCCACCGCAGTAGGGCGCCAAAGTGACCGGCAGCCGCAGCCTGGCCATCTCAGACCTGGAAGGCCGCCAGCGACTCCACCCGTGGGAAGCGGCCCGGGAGCGGCTGCCAGCGGTCGCCCTCGTCGAGCGTGCAGTAGACGTCCCCCAGAGAGGTTCCCACGTAGACGGCGGGAGGGTCCTGGCGGTCCACGATCATGGAGTTGCGCAGCACGCCACCCCAGTTGGGGCCCTCAAGGCCCTGGTGGGTCCTCTCCCAGCTGTCGCCCCCGTCGCGCGTCCGGTAGACGCCGAACTCGCCGGCCGGGAAGGTCCGCGAGAAGCTCGCCTCCTGCGGGACGACGAAGAGCGTCTGCGGCTTGCCGGGGAGCATCACGATCGGGAATCCGAACCCCGAGGGGAGTCCGTTCTCGATCCGCTCCCACTTCTCGCCGGCGTCGTGCGTGCGGTAGACGCCCATGTGGTTCTGCTGATAGAGAGTGCTCGGCCGGCTCGGGTCCTGCACGAACTTGTGCACGCAGCAGACGCTGTCGGGGGCGTTCTCCTCGCTGATGGGGTCGAAGATGGTGCCGATGCCCCTGTTCTTGGTGTTCCAGGTCCGGCCCCCGTCGTCACTTCGAAAGACCCCCACGGCGGAGATGCCAATGAAGAGCCGGCGGGGATCGGCGGCGTCGGGGACGATCGTGTGCAGGCAGAGCCCCCCCGCCCCCGGCGCCCAGTTGGGCCGCGAGGGGTGCCCCTCCAGGCCCTGGTTCCACTCCCACGTCTCGCCGCCGTCGGAGGACTCGAAGAGGGCGGCGTGGGCGACGC
>JBOHUY010000239.1:0-2242 GCA_050735015.1 Candidatus Dormibacterales bacterium
CCCTCGGTCCCCATCGTGATGCCGTCCGAGATGGCGACGGTGTTGAACTCCATGGGCGTCCCCCCCGCCTCCCGGACGCCCGCCTTGAGCGGCGCCGCCAGGTCGCGCAGGCCGATGTTGCAGGGCATGGTCTCGGTCCAGGTGTTGGCGATGCCCACGATCGGCTTCTCCAGGTCCTCGCGCGAGTAGCCGATGTTGAGCAGGTAGGAGCGCGCCGCCGCCCGCGAGAGGCCGTGCAGGAGCGAGCGGCTGGGGAGCTCGGTCATGGCGCGCCGGGGGAGGCTATCGCCCCGCCCGATCCGGCCGGTAGTTGGCGCCGCACAAACGGGGCCGGCGCGGGGTCGACCGCGTCCACAAGCGCAGCCGGCCTCCACCTGCTACCGTCGGTTCTCTCATGGGCGCCTATCGTCACCGCCTCCTGCCCGCCTTCCTCTTTACCGGGCCGGCGGGAGGCCGGAGCCGGACGGACTAGTCGCCCCTCGTCCTCCGCTCCCCCGCCGGCACAGTCCTCGGGGAGACGCTTGGAGGATGCTCGATGATAGTCACACAGCCCGCCCGCACGCGCACGGTCGCCGTTGGCTCCATGCACGTCGGCGGCGGCCGTCCGGTGCTCATCGCGGGGCCCTGCTCTGTCGAGCCCGGCTACCCCGAGCACGCCGCCGCCATCGCGGAGGCGGGGGCGGACGCCCTGCGCGCGGGCGTCTTCAAGCCCCGCACGCGCCCCGACAGCTTCCGGGGCCTCGGCGGCCAGGCTCTCGGGCTCCTCGACGAGGCGCGCTCTGTGAGCGGGCTCCCGCTCGTCTCCGAGGTCCTCTCCCCGGCCGACGCCGAGGCCCTCGCGGGGCATGTGGACGCCTTCCAGGTGGGGGCCCGGAACATGCACAACGCCTCCCTCCTGGAGGCGCTCGGGGAGATCGGGCTGCCCGTCCTGCTGAAGCGTGGGATGGCGGCCACCATCGACGAGTGGGTGTCGGCCTCCGAGTACGTGCGGCGGCGCGGAAACGACGGCGTCGTCCTCTGCGAGAGGGGCATCCGCACCTTCGAGACGAGGACCCGCAACACCCTCGACGTGAGCGCCGTGGTGGTGGCCCGGGAGCTCACCGACCTGCCCATCATCGTCGACCCCAGCCACGCCGCCGGCAACCGGGCCTGGGTGCCCGCCCTCTGCCGGGCGGCGCTGGCGGCGGGCGCGGACGGGCTGCTGGTCGAGGCTCACCCCGAGCCCCAGAAGGCCTGGAGCGACGGCCCCCAGGCCATCGACCTCGAGGCCTGCCGGGCGGTCGCGGAGGAGGTGCGCGCCCGGGCGGCGGAGCTCCCCCTGGGAGACCTCTCGGGCATCGAGGAGGGTCGACGCCTGATCGACGCCATCGACCGCCGACTGATCGACCTCATGGCGGCGCGGCGCGAGGCCTCCCGGCGGGTGCAGGAGCTGCGCCTCGGGAACGGCGGCGCCCCCCGCGACGAAGGCCGCGAGGCGGCCATCGAGGACCGCTACCGGGCCGTCCTGGGGGCGGCGGGCGGCCGCCTCGCCTCCACGCTGCTGGACGCCTGCCGCGCCCGGCCCGGCTGAGAAAAGGCCCCGGCCGTGCCTGGCGCCCGGGCCTCCCCCTCGCGGGGGGCCGGCGCCGTGGTGCCCACGGGCACGATCTTTCGGAAACGAAGGGCCACCTCCGGCCACCGCTCGAGCATCTCCGCGGCCCGGAGGCTGCCCGTGCGGGCGAGGTGCTCTGAGATGAGGCCCCGCAGCAGCAGCGCCTCATCCTCCGCCAGGTGGCGGGCTTCCACGCTCTCCGAGTGCAGCTGCTTCCACTCCGGGGCGAAGGCGACGCCGCCCGTCATGCCCGCCCCGGCGTTGAACCCGACCGGCCCCAGAGAGACCACCACGCCGCCCGTCATGTACTCGCAGAAGTGGTCGCCGGCGCCCTCCACGACGGCAACGGCGCCCGAGTTGCGCACGGCGAAGCGCTCCCCCGCGCGTCCGGCCACGTGGAGGCGTCCTCCGGTCGCCCCGTAGAGGCAGGTGTTGCCGGCCAGGACGGGATCCCAGGCCCCGTCCCCTTCGAAGGGGCGGATGGAGATGGAGCCCCCGCTCATGCCCTTGCCCACGTAGTCGTTGGCCTCCCCCTCCAGCTCCAGGTCCAGGCCCTCCACGCACCAGGCCCCGAAGCTCTGGCCCGCGCTGCCCCGGTAGCGGCGCCGCCCCATCGCCTCGGCGCCCGTGGCCCGGTCGCCCGTGTGGATG
>JBOHUY010000240.1:0-4816 GCA_050735015.1 Candidatus Dormibacterales bacterium
GGGGCGGGCCGCGCCCCCGCCCGTGGGCGCCCGCCCCCCTCGCACCCGGCCCGAGCGACCTCGGGTGGGCCCGGTCGGGGCCCGCGCGCGCCCTCCGCTTCGCGCTCCAGAGGGCCCTCATGATGCCCTTCACCGAGGTCATGACCAGGCCCCTGGTGGAGGGGCGCGAGTGGCTGCGCGGCTCCGAGGGGCCGATGATCCTGGCCTCCAACCACAACAGCCACGCGGACACCCCGCTCCTGCTCCACGCCCTCCCGGACCGCGTCCGCGACCGCACCGTGGTGGCCGCCGCCGAGGACTACTTCTACAGCCGGCCCATGGTGGGGCGCCTGGTCAGCATCTGGCTCAACACCTTCCCCTTTTCCCGCACGGGCGGGGCCCAGTCCGTCCTGCACAGCTCCTCGCAGCTGCTGCGCTCGGGCTGGAACCTCCTCGTCTATCCGGAAGGCACGAGGTCGCCCGACGGCCGCATCCAGGGCTTCAAGGCGGGCGTCGGCCACCTCGCCACCGAGAGCCGCGCCCCCGTCGTGCCCATGCACCTGGAGGGGTCCCGGCGCGTGCAGGCCAAAGGCCGCTCGCTGCCGCTGCCCGCCCCGGTCAGGATCAGGGTCGGCAAGCCCCTCGCGGTCCGCCCCGGGGAGGGCGCGAGGGCCTTCACGGCGCGCGTGGAGGCCGCCGTCAGAGAGTTGGGCGAGGCGGAGCCGGGCGAGGAGGTGCGGGGGACCTGGGTAGAGCGGTGGCGGGCTCTTGGTGGTGGGGAGCGCCCGCCTTCCGAGCGCCCCTTCGCCAACCCTTAGACTTCTAGACGAATTGCCTAGACCAGGGCCCCGCCGCGGGCCGCGCAAGGCCTCGCGGGGCCGGCCCCGACCGACGGCGGTCGAGGACACCAAAGAGCAGGCCGTCGTCATGGACGCGGTCGTGACCCAGGCCCTGCCCAATGCCATGTTCGAGGTCGAGCTCGAGAACGGGCACAAGCTCATCGCCTACGCGGCCGGGCGCATGCGCCGCTACTTCATCCGCATCACCCCCGGGGACAGGATCCGCGTCGAGCTCTCCCCCTACGACCTCACGCGGGGGCGCATCGTCTACCGCTACCGCGACTAGCGGGTAGGTGCGCCCCGAGTACGAGGCCGGCGCCCGCAACGCGGTCAGGGCCTGCCTCGGCGTGGGACCCCAGGACCGACTGGCGGTCATCCGCGACGCCGACCGCGCCCCCATCGCCGACGCCCTCCAGGAGGAGGCGGTGGCGGCCGGCGCCGAGGTCCGCGCCTGGGTCTTGGAAGAGCTCGGAGAAAGGCCCCTGCTGGAGATGCCGGCCGGCCTCGGCGAGGAGCTCTTGCGCTACCGGCCCACGGCCAGCCTCTACGTGGGCGGCCGCCTCCCCGGCGAGCTGGGCTTCCGCCAGCCCCTGATCAGGCTTCTGACCCACCAGCTCCACTCGCGCCACGGCCACATGGTGGGCATCGACGACAGGGTCATGCGGGACGGCATGGCGGGCGACTACGAGGCCATCTACAAGGTCACGCGGCGGGTCTTCGAGGTGGTCAGAACGGCCGCCCGCATCACCGTCTCCACCGCGCTCGGGACCGAGCTCCTGGTCACCTTCTCCAAGGACCGCCGCTGGATACCGTGCGACGGTCGCTACCGGGAGCAGGGGAGGTGGGGGAACCTCCCCGAGGGCGAGGTCTACACAGCCCCCCTGGGGGTGGAGGGATGGCTGGCGGGGGAGGAGATCGGCGACTACTTCGACGAGAGGTACGGCCTGCTCCGGCCCCCGGTCAGGATCCGCATCAGCGACTCACGCGCGGTCTCGGTGGGGGCGCCCGGCCAGCCGGGGCTGGAGGCCGACTTCGACGCCTACCTGCACCGCCACCCGTGCTCGAGCCGGGCCGGCGAGTTCGCCATCGGCACCAACCTGGGCCTTACCAGCGTCATCGGGAACTTTCTCCAGGACGAGAAGTTCCCGGGCGTCCACGTCGCCTTCGGCGACCCCTACGGCGTGGAGACGGGGGCGGACTGGAGCTGCCCCAGCCACGTGGACGTGCTCGCCACCGGCCCCGACGTCGAGGTCGACGGCCGCAAGATCATGGAGAAGGGCCGCTTCCTGGTCTGACCGGCGCTCGCCTCCCGTCAGCGGGCCCCGGCGAGCTCCCCGGCGTCTTCCGGCACGGCCTCCGTCCGCGGCTCCGCCTGCGCCTCGGCGGCGGCCTCCACCGCGCCCAGCCCCGAGCGTCCCCGCAGGGGCACGTCCTTCAAGAAGACGGAGGCCACCAGGGCCAGGACCAGGACAGCGGCCCCGAACACGAAGACCTGCTCGAGGGAGGAGGCCAGGCCCACCCGGACCGCGTGCATGACCTGGTCGAAGACGCCCTGCAAGGAGGGCGGCAGCGCTGCCCGGGCGGCGTGGATGGCGGTGGGGTCGAGGAAGGACTGCGGGTTGGCGCCGCCCTTGACCAGCCGCGAGGCGACCTGGGGCGGGACCCCCTTGAGGCCGGCGACCTGGGCCTGGATGGCGGGGCCCAGGCTGCGGGCCAGGATGGACCCCAGCACCGCCGTGCCGACCGTGCCGCCCACATTCCGCCAGAACTGGATCTGGCTGGTCGCCACCCCCAGCACTCGGACCGGCAGCGCGCTCTGCACGGCGTTGATGTAGACGGGGAAGGTGAGGCCGAGGCCGAGGCCGACGATGACGATGTCCCGGACCACGACCGCCTCCGAGGTGGCGACCCCGACCTGGGTCAGAAGCCACATGCCCACGATCATGAGGGCCAGCCCGGCCGTGCCGATGAAGCGGTAGCGGGGGATCCTGACCATGAGCTGGCCGGCGATGGTGCTGGCCACGACGAGGCCCAGCATCATGGGCGTCAGCAGCTGGCCGGAGTTGGTCGCGGAGACGCCCAGCACGCCCTGGAAGACGAGGGGAACGTAGACGATGGTCCCGAACATGCCGAAGCCGCTCAGAAAGCCCGTCGCCACCGAGACCGAGAAGGTGCGGTCGGCGAAGAGACCGAAGGGGACGATGGGGTGGGGGTCGCGCCGCTCGATGACGTAGAAGAGGGCCAGCATGGCCGCCGCCAGCACGAGCAGCCCGACCACGGGCAAAGACGTCCAGGAGTGGTCGCGCGTGATGGAGAGGGCCACCAGCAGCGGCACCAGCCCGGCCGCCAGCGTGAACGCGCCCCCGAAGTCGATGTCGCGCCAGGAGGCGCGCGAGCGCACGAAGGGCATGGTCGAGGCCACGATGGCGACGGCCAGGATGCCCACGGGCAGGTTCACGTAGAAGACCCAGCGCCAGCCCCAGTTGTCGGTTATGTAGCCGCCCGCGGTCGGGCCCAGGATGGAGGCGAGGCCGAAGACGGCCCCGAACAGGCCCTGCATGCGGGCTCTGACCTGGGGCGGGAAGATGTCCGCCAGGACCGTGAAGACGGTCGCGAAGAGGATCCCTCCGAAGAGGCCCTGGAGGGTCCGGAAGGCGACCAGCTCGCCCATGTTCTGGGAGAGCCCGCAGAGCGCCGAGGAGGCCACGAAGCCCACCATCCCGCCCAGAAGGAAGGGCTTGCGCCCGAAGAGGTCGCCCAGCTTGCCCGCGATCGGGGTCATGGTCGTGGAGGCGACCATGTACGCGGTGATGACCCAGGCGTAGAAGTCGAGCCCGTGCAGCTCCGAGACGATGCGGGGCATGGCGGTGCCGACGATGGTCTGGTCCAGGGCCGCCAGGAGCAGCGCCATCATGACCCCGATCGTGATCACCACCAGCCGCCGGCGTGGGATGCCCGCTGCGCTCACCGCCCCTCCTCCTCGGAACCGCCGGCCGTGCTGGACGGGGCGGGATGCATCGACTCGATCTTGCTGACCAGGCGCAGGCAGAGGTGGCGGAGGTCCGCCAGCTCCGCTTCCGTGAAGTCCCGGGTCATGTCCTTCTGCGCGTCCAGCGCCTCGCGCCAGATGCGCCCCATCTTCTCCTTGCCGGCCGGGGTCAGCTCGACCAGGACGGCCCTGCGGTCGGCGGGGTCGCCAATCCTGCGCACGAGGCCGTCCGCCTCCAGGTGGTCGACCAGGCCGGTCACGTTCCGGGGGCTGACATCGAGGGCGCCGGCGAGCTCGCCGGCGGGCGTGGCCCGGCCCTCACGGCGCTTGAGGCAGAGCATGAGGTGGAGCCTGCCCTCGCTCAGGCCGTGCCGGTCGGCCCAGCGGTTGAGAAGCAGCCAGGTCCCCTTGGAGGCCACGCGCAGGGCCTGGAGCGCCTCCAGGGCGCCCACGGAGGCACTCGGGTCGTCGGCCGTCTCCCGGGCCAGCAGCTCGCGCAGGCGCGCGTCGTAGAGCCGCCCCGAGGAGTCCTCCTGGAAGCGCCGGTGCGAGAGTTCCGGCGGGAGGGTGGGGTCCTGGCTGGCGGAGGGCGGGGCGTTCTTGTGGAATTGGTTCATTGTGAAGTGCTGCAATATTACCTCATTCAGCGTGCTGGCGCAACTATCCTGCAGCACGATGATCGAGTGCCTGGGGGAGGGTCCCCTGGCCGAAGCCTTCCGCCGCTGGGCGGCCGCCCTCGGCGAGGAGGTGCTCCCGAGCCCGGACGGCGGGGGCGCGCCCGGGGCGGGGGAGAGGGCGCCCTCACGGGGCCTCCTGCACCTGGTCTCCCCGGAGCTGGGAGAGCGGGGCCTGGCTCCCCGTCCGGCGGCGGCCGCCGAGCGGGCGCGGGCGGCCGGGTGGCCCCTTTCCCTGGACCTGACCGGGACCCTGGCCCGAGAGGCGGGCCGCTCCGCCGCCTTCGCGCTGGCCCGGCTTCGCCCGGCGCTCCTCTTCGCGACCGCGGAGGACG
>JBOHUY010000241.1:0-4023 GCA_050735015.1 Candidatus Dormibacterales bacterium
GCCGTAGCCGGGTCCGCGGTCGAACCAGAGCTCGGAGTCGGGTCCGCAGGGCCCCAGCTCGAGGCCCCACCAGTTGCCGGGGTTGCGGTACACCCACTCCGGGGGTACCTCGGTCTCGCGGGTCCAGACCCCGAAGGCCTCCTCGTCGGTCGGGTGGATGGTGACTCGGAGCTTTTCCTTGGGCAGCCCGAAGCCCTCCCGGACCAGATCCCAGGCCCAGGGGATGGCACGCTCCTTGAAGTAGTCGCCCGTGGGCGCGAAGTTGCCCAGCATCTCGAAAAAGGTGTTGTAGCGGTCGGTCCTACCGACCTCCTCGAGGTCGTCGGTCCGAAGGCACTTCTGCGCGCTCGCCAGGCGAGGCGCGGGCGGCCGCACCAGGCCCCTGTAGTAGGGCTGGAGCGGCTGCATGCCGGCCGAGTTGAAGAGCGTGGTCGGGTCGCCCTGCGGGACGAGCGGTGCGCTGGGCAGTACCAGATGCTCCCGGCTGGCAAAGTGCTCTAGAAAGCGTGTTCGAATCTCAGACCCGGTCATCGGCGGGATTGCAACAGTCT
Organism: Candidatus Dormibacterales bacterium; assembly: GCA_050735015.1. Lineage (GTDB taxonomy): Bacteria > Chloroflexota > Dormibacteria > Dormibacterales > Dormibacteraceae > JBOHUX01. The sequence continues at coordinate 552 of JBOHUY010000241.1, forward strand.
AGAGGAGAGGCCCTCCGGGTCTCCCAGGCCTCAGGCCGACTCTTCGGGGACCAGCCTTCGCAGCTGCTCAAGGGCCGCGCGCTGGAGGCGGGAGACGTGCATCTGCGAGATCCCGAGCCGCTTCGCGATCTCCGATTGCGACATCTGGTCGTAGAAGCGCATGGCCATGATCGCCTGCTCGCGAGGGGTGAGGTGGACCATGGCGCGCTGGAGGACGTCCCGCATCTCGACGCGCTCCAGGTCGGGGTCCTCCCCCCCGATCGACTCCGCCAGCTGGCGGCCCCCTTCCCCGCCGTCCCCGCCCACCGTGCTGTCGATGGACACGGGCGTGTGGGCGGGGCTCATCTCCATCGCCTCCAGGACCTCGTCCGGGCTCACCGAGAGGCGCTCCGCGATCTCGGCCACCGTGGGCTGGCGGGAGAGCTCCACCTTCAGCTCCTCGTTGGCGCGGATGACGGACTGGTAGAGCTCTTGGAGGCGGCGCGGGAAGCGGATGGCCCAGCCCTTGTCCCTGAAGTACCGCTTGATCTCGCCGTAGACGGTCGGAGTGGCGAAGGTTGTGAACTCGAACCCACGCTCGGGGTCGAAGCGGTCGATGGCTTTGATGAGCCCCAGGAAGCCGACCTGGGCGATGTCCTCCAGGGGCTCGCCCCGGTTCTGGAACTTGCGGGCGATGAAGTAGACAAGGCTCGAGTACGAGTTCACCAACCGCTCGCGGATGCGGTCCCTCTCGGAGGGGTCCGTCGACTGCTTGTAGCGTGCGTGGAGACGGCGGAGCTCCTCCCGGGGGAGGCGTGTCGCGCTCAATCTGGGAGAAACGCTACCCGATCAGGTACTTGACCATCCGGTATCGGACCTGGCCCGTCCCGGTGTCCAGGTGGGACGTGAAGTCGTCCACGAACATCCGGATCATCTGCTGGGCGATGCGGCGCGCCTCCTCGTCGCGGGCCACGGCGGGCGGGCGGGGCAGGGCCTGCGGCGAGCGCGGCCCCAAGGCCTGGACCTCGACCTCCAGCCCCCGGCCGTTGGCGCCGAAGGAGAGCCGAAGCGAGCCCCCCGCGCCGAAGGCGTCGGAGGCCACCTCGATGGCGGAGTCGCACGCCTGGGCGACTGCGATGCTGATCTCGTCGAGGTCTTCGAGGGGGAACCCGATGATGCTCCCGAGCGCGATCGCGACGCGCTTGGCGATGGAGATGTACTCGGGCTCGGCCGGGATCTTGAGCTCGGCCAGGCTGGTGCCGTCCGCGGCCGCCATCTAGGCCTCGGGCCCGGGGGGTGCCCCGTCCTGGCCCGATCCGGGACGGGGGCCGAGCTCGAGCTCGCCGCGCCGGCGGCGGGCCGCGGAGAGGCCTTCCAGGAGCGCCTTCCCGAAGGGGTTCTCGGGGTCGTTGACGGCGGCCCGAGCACGCTCGGCCGCACGTTCGGCCCGGGAGCGGAGCTCGCCCGTACGCCCGGTCAACTCGACGGTCCGGCCCCGGATGACGTCCACGCCGCCCCGGCCCGGGCCGGAAACCAAGTACGCGCCCGCCAGGAGGCCGACCAGGCCGCCCAGGACGAGGCCCCAGCCGAAGCCGCCACCACCCTCGCTAGCCATCTCGCTCTCCTCCTCCGGTCACGTCCATCCCCCCCCGGGCGGGGGCGGTCGCCGAGCGCCACAGGCTGCGGGCGGCGGTGCCGGCCCCGTGCGAGAAGGCGCGCGCGCGGTGCGCAGTCCCCCGCACCCCCTCACCGAAGCGGTCCCCCAGGTCCTGTGCGCCCGAGCCCGCCACCTTGAGGGCGATGTTGACCCCGGCCGTGATGTCGTTCACGTTGCCCAGGCTCTGGTGCACCTCGGGCATGAGCTGGCGCAGCTCCGCGGTGCCCGTCAAGACCAGCTCTTCGATGGCGGCGAGCGTCCGGACCAGGCGCAGGAGCACCAGCGCCAGGACCAGGGCCACGAGCAGGGCAGAGATCCCGAAGGCGAGGAACATGAAGTTCTGCAACGTTCGTTACCCCCGCAATGGCCCCACTCAAACGTCGCCCGGCGGCGGGGCGCTTGGCCAATGTTATCCGTCGCCCGGACGGCCGCCCTTGCGTGCCCGCAGCCGGGGCATGGGCAGGAACCGGGCGCAGGGGCGGAGCGCGACCGCGAACAGGACCGCCGGCACCAAGTTGAGCTCCCCCAGTCCCACGCCCGGCAAGCCCAGGGCCCGCCAGGCCTGGCCTGCCCCCACCCCCACCGCCGTCAGGACCAGGACGGACGTGTAGGGGGCCCGCCACGCTGCCACCGCGTACAGCAACTGGGAGAGGATGAGCACGACCAGGACCGCGAGCAGGAGGGCGGGCGCCATCGATCGTCAGCGGCCCGTCATGCGGCGGATGTTCTGGTCATGTACGTGGGCGGGACGCACTCCCGCCGTGGCCGCGAGCCCGCTGGGTTGTCCGGAGGACTCAAGGTGGGTCCCCTGCCACCGGCCTCTTCCACGTCCGGTCTGGGCCGGCCTGTGGTCAACCGGGGGACTCCGGGGTCCCGTTCACGCTGGCTGTTGGGCAACGCACATTGGGAGCCCACGACCCGGCTGGAGCCCGTCCATGATACCTGCGGGGCGGGCCCGCTCAAACCCCGGGTGCCGCGCTTGAGCTCCAATCCATCGGTGGCAGTGGCGACGAGGCCCTCGATGGAGGCCTGGAAGGGTCAGGCGGAGCGACCCCCAACGTGCAGCTGGAGTCCACAGGCGTCCGGGGTTGGGCTGTTCAGCGTGGTCGTCGGCGGCCGAGGTGCGGATCTTTCCGGAGGGGCCGCTGCCGCTCCGCCGTCACCGGAGAGGGGCGGACGCAATTCGCCCGTCTCACCCGGGGTGGATGTTAAGGGCGTGTTTAGTTAACAGGCGGGTCGGGTGGAGATGTGGAGCTCTTCCAGCTGGAGGGGGTCGACGTGGCTGGGCGCCTCCATCATGAGGTCCTGCATGGATTGCGTCTTGGGGAAAGCGATCACGTCCCGGATGTTGTCGGTGCCGGCCAGCATCATGACGATCCGATCGAGGCCGGGGGCGATGCCGCCGTGCGGGGGCACCCCGTACTCGAAGGCCTCCAGGAGGTGACCGAAGCGCTCCCGGATGGTCTCGCGGGAGAGGCCCAGGATCCGGAAGACGCGCTCCTGCAGCCCGGGGTCGTGGATCCTGAGGCTCCCCCCGGCCAGCTCGTACCCGTTGCAGACCATGTCGTAGGCGTGGGCACGCACCTCGTAGGGCCTCTCGTCCAGGAAGGCTAGGTCCTCTTCGAAGGGCCGCGTGAAGGGATGGTGCCCGTAGGTGAGGTTGCCCTCGTCGTCCTCCGCGAAGAGCCCCATGGGGTGGACCCACAGAAAGCGCCACTCCGACTCGCGCACGAGCCCGCGGCGCCGGGCCACCTCCGCGCGCACCAGGCCCATGATCTTCTCGGCCCGGGTCCGACGGTCGGCCACGAGCAGGACCAAATCCTCGGGGCCCGCCCC
>JBOHUY010000242.1:0-2193 GCA_050735015.1 Candidatus Dormibacterales bacterium
CAGCGAGACGGCCGATTCGAAGAGCGACACATCGATGAACTGGCCCCGGCCCGTCCTCTCGCGCGCGTGCAGGGCGGCCACCGCCGCGAGGGCGCCGTAGAGCGCGCAGACGAGGTCACAGACGGGGACGCCCACCTTGACCGGCTCGCCCCCGGGCAGACCCGTGATGCTCATCAGGCCCGAGCGCGCCTGGGCCATGATGTCGAGCCCGGGGTGCCGGCTCAAAGGGCCCGCCGCGCCCCACCCGGAGGCGCCCACGTAGACGAGCCTCGGGTTCAGCTCCAGGAGGCGGGCGTGGTCGAGCCCGAGCCCGGCCATGGTCCCGGGCCGGAGGTTCTCCACGACCACGTCGGCGGCCGCCGACAGCTCCAGGAAGACCTTGACGCCCGCCTCCGACTTGAGGTCGAGCGCGATCGAGCGCTTGTTCCGGTTGAGCCGGAGGAAGGGGGAGCTCTCGCCCCCCAGGAAAGGCCCCACCAGGCGCACGAGGTCGCCGCCCTCGGGGTTCTCGACCTTGACCACGTCCGCCCCCAGGTCGGCCAGCTGCATGGCGCAGTAGGGCGCCGCCATGTAGTTGCCGACCTCGATGACCTTGACGCCCTCGAGCGGGGGCCCCTGGCCGGGGGCGCCCGCCGTCATTCCGCGGGCCCCGGCGGCCGGCGCTCGGCGGCAGGCGCCGGGCCCGAGGCGGCGAGCGCCTGCTCCTCGCCGTAGCCGAGCACCTCCGAGAGCACCTCGCGGGTGTGCTGGCCGAGCGTGGGAGGGGGTCGCCGGACCGGGCTGGCGAGGCCGTCCAGCTTCCAGGGCACGCCCACCTGCCCGACCTTCCCGGCGACGGGGTGCTCGACGTCGACGCGCATGCCCCGCGCCGTGGCGAGGGGGTCCGCGAAGGCCTCGCCCACGTCCAGGATGGGACCGGCCGGGATGCCGAACTCCTCCAGCCGAGCCAGCCACTCGTCGCGCGGGCGCCGGGCCAGCCGGGCCTCGATCTCCGCCGTCAGGGCCCCGCGCCCGGCCTGGCGCTGCGCGTTGGTCTCGAAGCGGGGGTCGCCGGCCAGCTCGGGGGCCTCCAGCGCCTCGCAAAAGCGCCGGAACTGACCGTCCGAGCCTACCGCCACGTTGACGTGGCCGTCCCGCGTGGCGAAGGTCCCGTAGGGCGCGATCGTGGAGTGGTGGTTGCCCTCCCTCCCGGGCGGCACGCCGGTGGCGAAGTACCTCCCCGCCTGGTAGGTGAGCAGGGCCAGGAGGGAGTCGTTGAGGGCCACGTCGATGTGCCGGCCGAGCCCGGTGCGCTCGCGCTCGAGGAGGGCGGCCAGCACGCAGTGGGCGGCGAACATGCCGGCCGTGATGTCCCCCACGGGCACGCCGACCTTGGTCGGCCCCCCCTCCGGGGAACCGGTCAGGCTCATGATGCCCGAGGTCCCCTGCGCGATCTGGTCGTAGCCGGCCAGCCGGGGCTGGTTCTGCCCGAAGCCGCTGATGGAGGCGTAGACGAGCGCGGGCTTGAGCGACCGGAGCCGGGGGGCGTCGAGCCCGAGCCGGGCCGCTGTGCCGGGCTTGAAGTTCTCGACCACGACGTCCGCGGCCAGGGCGAGATCCTGCGCGGCGCGGCGCCCGGCCTCTTCTTTGAGGTCCAGCACGACGCCACGCTTGTTGCGGTTGACCGACATGAAGTAGGTCGACTCGCCGTTGACGAAGGGCGGCCCCCAGGAGCGCGCGTGATCGCCCCCGCCGGGCGACTCCACCTTGATCACGTCCGCGCCCAGGTCGGCCATCAGCATCGTGGCGTACGGCCCGGCCAGCACGCGGGAGAAGTCGGCCACGAGCAGCCCGGCGAGCGGACCGGGTCGGTCAGAAGCGGTGGTCAAAGCCCTGCCTTTCAGTGTCCGCATAACGGACACATGTCCGTCTGCCGAGTATGTTGGCCATGTAGACCGATGTCAAGATGGCTCACCAGGAGCGACGACAGGGCTGCCGGCGGTGCTGTCGCCGACGGTTCCCGCTACCTTGACCTGGGGCGCTCCCTGACACGCTGCCCAGTCGGCGCTGATCGAACCCGCCGTCTGCAGCAGCAGCGGCAGATGCCTGCCGATGAGCACGTCGAGCGGGGTCTCGGCCGCGTGCGAGTTGACGTTGAGCGCCGCGATCACCCGCCCCTCGCCGTCGCGCAGCGGAACCGCGACCGACCTGATG
>JBOHUY010000243.1:0-10810 GCA_050735015.1 Candidatus Dormibacterales bacterium
GTCCTGGTGGCGCTCGCTGCCGGGCTCTCGGGCTCGCTCCGGCGGCTGCGAAGAGAGGCGGGGGCGGCCCCCGCCCGGCCCCTTCCCGGCGGTGGGGAGGCGGAGCCCGACCGCGCCCGCGGGGGCACGGGGTCGGGGCAGGCCGGGGCCGGGTAGCGGGGCGCGGGCAGGTCGGGTGACGCTGGCGGGCGCCTCGATGATCGCGGTCGCCTGCCTCTACGGGCTGGTTTCGGGCTTCAACGACGGCGGCAACCTGCTCGCCTCTTTCACCTCGGGGCGGGTCATCAGCCCCCGGTGGGCGGTCGCCCTCCTTTTCCTGGCCCCCGCCGGCGCCGTGCTCCTGGGCGGGCCCGTGGCGCGCACGGTGGAGGTGAACGTGATCGACCTGCCCGCCCAGGGGGCGGCGGGGTTCGTCCTCATCGTGGCCGCCTCGCTGGCCGTGGTCGCGCTCTCCTGGCGCCTGGGCGTGCCCACCAGCATGACGCTGGCCCTGGCGGGCGCCATGCTCGGCTGGGCGCTGGCGGGCGGGCGCGGGGGTGTGCGGTGGGAGGGCACGGCCCGGATCCTGGCCGGCATCCCCGTCTCCATCCTGGCGGGCGGGCTGCTCGCCCTCGGCTTCCACCGCGCCGGGCTCCGGCTGCTGGGCCGGCTCCCCCACGGACGCGTCCTCGCGATCGCGCGCGGGCAGTACGCGACGGCCGCCCTGCAGTCCTTCGCCTACGGCGCCAACGACCTCGGCAAGACGGTCGGGCTGGTGGCGGTGGCGGCGGTGGCCGGAGACGGCGGCCCGGTCAGCTTCGGCGGGCCGCTGCCGGTGGGGGTGGCCTTCGCCTGCTTCCTGGTGGGGACGCTCGCGGGGGGCTGGTCGGTGGCCCGCCGCATGGGCTTCGGGATCGTGCGGCTCCGGCCCTTGCAGGCCATGTCGGCGCAGTTCGGGGCGGGCGCGGTAGTGGCCGCGCTGGCGGCGGCGGGCGCCCCCGTGAGCACGACCCAGACCGTGGACGGTGGACTCGTGGGGGTGGGCGTGGGCGTCCGCGCCTCGGCCGTGCGCTGGGGGGTGGTGCGCGAGATGCTGGCCAGCTGGCTCCTCACGCTGCCCGCCGCCCTGGCCCTGGCCGCGCTGCTGCGGGCGCTACTGCTCGGGACCGGCTTCCTGCGCTGATCTCCGCTCCGCACCCGTCGATCGCGCTATAATGCGCGGCGCAATAATGCCAAATCGTTCGCGCGAGTCCGGCGACGCCGTCGCCCTCACCGTCCTCGCCCTCACCTCGGAGCGTCCCAGGCACCCCTACGACATCCAGCGCGAGATCCGGGAGCGGCACAAGGAGTTCGCGGCCGGGCGGCCCCGCGCCCTCTACCGGGCCGTGGAGCGGCTGGAGCAGGACGGCCTCATCGAGCCGCTGGAGACCAGCCGCGAGGGCCGGCGGCCAGAGCGCACCGTCTACCGGGTGACCGAGGAGGGCCGAGAGGAGCTGGAGTCGTGGCTGAGCGAGATGCTCGAGCGCGTGGAGCCGGAGCACCCGGCCTTCGCGGTGGCGCTGAGCTTCGCCGCCTACCTGCCGGTGGAGACCGTACTCGAGAGGCTCCAGGCGCGGTCGGTCCAGCTCGTGGGCCAGGTGGCGGGGGCGCAGGCGGCGCTCGGCAGCCTGCGCGACGAGGTGCGGCTCCCGGCGGCGGTGCTGATCGACGGCGAGCTGATGCTGGCGCTGCGCCGGGCCGAGCTCGACTGGACCCGCGAGATGATCGAGGCCCTGCGTTCGCGGCGGGTCTGGTGGAGCGTCGAGGAGCTGGCGCGCCAGTTCCAGGATATGAGAGAGAGGGAGGCGACATGACCGCGATCATCGAGACGCACGGGCTCCGGCGCACCTTCAAGTTGCGCAAGGGGCAGGTGGAGGCGGTGGCGGGGATCGACCTCGCCGTCACCGAGGGGGAGATCTTCGGCTTCCTGGGCCCCAACGGGGCCGGCAAGACGACGACGCTGCGCATGCTCGCGACTTTGCTGCCCCCCAGCGCGGGAAAGGCGGCGGTGGCGGGCGCCGACCTCTTGACCGAGCCCGCGCTCGTGCGCAAGCGCATCGGGTACGTGGGGCAAAAAGGCGGCGTCGACCCCCAGGTCACCGGCCGCTCCGAGCTCTTGCTGCAGTGCCGCCTCTACGGGATGAGCGCGGCCCAGGCCCGGTCCCGCGCCTCCGAGCTGATCGCGACCTTGGAACTCGAGTCATGCGCCGACCGGCGCACTGACACCTACTCGGGCGGCCAGCGGCGGCGCCTGGACGTGGGCGTGGGCCTCGCCCACCGCCCCCGGCTGCTCTTCCTGGACGAGCCCACCACCGGCCTCGACCCCCAGGCGCGCGCCCGCATGTGGACGGAGGTGAGGGGCCTACGTGAGATGGGCACCACCGTCTTCTTGACCACGCACTACCTGGAGGAGGCGGACGCCCTCTGCGACCGCCTGGCCATCATCGACCAGGGCCGCATCGCGGCCGAGGGCACGCCGGACGAGCTCAAGCGCCAGGTCGCCGGGGACGTGGTCACGCTCTCCATCGAGGGCGAGCAGGAGCGCGCGTCCGAGCTCTTGGGGGGCCAGCCCTTCGTGCGCGAGTCCAGTCTCGAGGGCGGCCTCCTGCGGCTCTACGTGGACAGGGGAGAGGTGGCCATGCCCTCCATCCTGAGGCTGCTGGACGGCGCCGGGCTCTTGGTCCGCACGCTGGCCATGGCGAGGCCCAGCCTGGACGACGTCTTCCTTCGCCAGACCGGCCACTCCCTGCGCGAGGAGGCGGCATGACGAAAGCGCTGCGGGACACCTGGCTCATCTTCCTGCGCTACTTCGCCATCTTCCTGCACAACCCCGCCTGGGTCGTGATCGGCGTCCTCCAGCCGGCGCTCTATCTCCTTCTCTTCGCGCCGCTGCTCAAGTCGGTGGCCTCGGTGCCGGGGTTCCCGCACGGAGGCGCATACAACGTCTTCGTCCCCGGCCTGCTCGTCCAGCTGGGGATGTTCGGGGCCGCCGGGGTCGGCTTCAGCCTCATCGCCGAGCTCCGCAACGGCATCATCGAGCGCCTCCGGGTGACGCCTGTGAGCCGGGCCTCGCTGCTCTTGGGGCGGGCGCTGAGGGACATCGTCGTGCTCCTCGTCCAGTCCGTCGTCCTGGTCGTGATCGCGCTCCCCTTCGGACTCACCATCAACCTGGCGGGGGTCCTCGTCGTCCTCGCCCTGATCGCGCTCATCGGGCTGGCCACGGCCAGCATCGCCTACGCGACCGCGCTGCGACTCAGGAGCGAGGACTCCTACGCGCCGCTCATCTTCACCTCCACCCTGCCGCTCCTGCTGCTCTCGGGCGTGCTCCTGCCGCTCTCCTTCGCGCCGGTCTGGCTGCAGGCGATCGCCAGGGCCAACCCGCTCGCCTACGCGGTGGAGGCCGCCCGCGCCGTCTTCCTGGGCCACCTGGCCGACGCCAGCGTGGTCAGGGGGGTGGCGGTCATGGCCGTGCTGGCCCTGCTCGCCCTGGTGGCGGCGGCCCGGCAGTTCGGGCGGGCGGTAGCCTAGGCAGCCCGACCTCGCGGTGCTACCGTTCGAAAAGATGGCGGGACCTCTCGGCGAGCGGCCGCCCCAAGGCGGGGGCGGCGCCCGGGGGGTGAGCTTCGGGGAGGAGGGGCGCCGGCTCAGCTACGGCTCCTATCTCCGGGTCTCCGAGCTCCTGGGGCTGCAGACCTCGCTGACGGAGGCCCACGACGAGCTCCTCTTCATAGTCACCCACCAGGCCTACGAGCTCTGGTTTAGGGTCCTCCTCCACGAGCTCGACTCGGCCCGCCGCCTGATCGGGGCAGACGACCTCTTCACCGCCCGGCACCGGCTCCGGCGGGTGGCCACCATCGTCCGCCTCCTGGTCCACCAGATCGACGTGCTCGAGACCATGTCCCCCCAGGACTTCCTGGAGTTCCGCTCCGGGCTCGCCCCCGCCAGCGGTTTCCAATCGGTCCAGTTCCGGGAGATCGAATTCCTCTGCGGGCTCAAGGACCCTTCCTACCTGGAACGCCTGGAGACTACCCCGGCCGAGCGCGCCCGCCTTGAGCGCCGGTTGGCGGAGCCCAGCCTGTGGGACGCCTTCGCGGCGCTGACCGCCCGGCGGGGGTCGCCCAGCCTCGTCGAGGTCTTCCACCGGCGCGAGGTGCACGGCGAGGTCTTCGACCTCTCGGAGAGCATGCTCGACGTGGACGAGGCCTTCGGGCTGTGGCGGGCGAGGCATCTGCAGATGGTCGAGCGCCAGATCGGCGGCAAGCGGGGCACGGGGGGGTCGACCGGTGCCGGCTACCTGCGCACCACCCTCGACAAGCGCTTCTTCCCCCGGCTCTGGGAGGTCCGCTCCGAGCTCAACCCGCCCTGAGGCGGTCGGTCAGGGCACGTGCGGCCGCGGCCGGAAGCGGGCCTCGCGCTGGCGGCCGGCTCTCAGCACCTCCTCGACACCGGCGGCGGCGTCGTAGACGTCCACGAACCGGGTGTAGAGCGCCGGCATCCCGAACCGCATCACGTCCGGGGGGCGGAAGTCGGCGACCACGCCGCCCTCGATCAGGGCCCTCATGACGGCGCCGCCCTCGGGGTGGGCGAGGCAGACCTGCGAGCCCCGCCGGGCCGCCTCGCGGGGCGAGGCCACCTTCACCCCCAAGGGGCCCAGGCGCTCGTCCGCGAGGCGGATCATGACTTCGCCGAGGCGGATCGACTTCTCACGCACGGCGGCCAGGTCGACGTCCCTCCACGCCTCCAGCGCGCCCTCGAGGGCGGCGCAGGCGAGGATCGGCGGCGTCCCCGCCAGCCACCGCGAGACGCCGGGGGCGGGCTCGTAGGAGGGCTGGAACGTGAACGGGTCGGCGTGCCCGAACCAGCCCGGCACGGGGGAGCGGAGCTGGGCTTGCAGCCGCCCCGCCACGTAGAGGAAGGCGGGCGATCCGGGGCCTCCGTTGAGGTACTTGTACGTGCACCCGGCGGCGAGGTCGACGTCCCAGCGGTCGAGGTGCAGGGGCATCGCCCCGACCGAGTGCGAGAGGTCCCAGAGCACGAGGGCGCCCACCTCGTGCGCGGCCCGTGTCAGGGCCTCGGCGTCGTGCATGGAGCCCAGGCGGTAGTCGACGTGGGAGAGCGCCAGCACGGCCACCGAGTCGTCCAGCCGCCCCTCCAACCGGCCGGCCGGGACGCGCGCCACGGCCACGCCGGGGCAGAGCCGCGCCGCCCCCTCCGCCACGTAGAGGTCGGTGGGGAAGTTCCCCTCCTCGGTCAGGACGAGCCGCCTTTGCGGCCGCGCCTCGAGCGCCGCGACCAGGAGCTTGAAGAGGTTGATCGAGGTGCTGTCCGCGACCACGACCTGGCCGGGGGCGGCTCCCAGGAGGTCGCCGACGAGGTCCCCCAGGCGGGTGGGAGCGTCGGTCCAGCCGGCCTCGTTCCAGCTCCGGACCAGTCCCCGTGACCACCCCTGGTCCACGACCTCCAGGAGGGCGGCGCGCGCCGTCCTGGGTGGGGCGCCGAGGGAGTTGCCGTCCATGTAGACAAGGCCGGGGTCGAGCTCGAACCGGTCGCGGAAGGGCGCCAGGGGGTCCCAGCGGTCCATCTCCAGGCAGGCCTCGCGGTCGGGCGCCTTCAACCCCATCATTGTCTCCCAGTGCCGGAGATCCTCTACCTCGCCCTGGGCGACTCCTACACGATCGGGACGGGCGCCCAGGACCCATCTCGGAGCTTCCCCGCGCTCCTCGCGGGCCGGCTCCGGGAGGCCACCGGTGAGGCCGTGCGCCTCGTCAACCCCGCCGTCGACGGCTACACAGCTGGCGACGTGCTCGAGCGCGAGCTCTCCTGGCTCCATTCCGAGCCGCCCCAGAGGGTGAGCGTCCTGGCCGGGGCCAACGACGTGGCCCGGGGGCGGTCGCTCGACCACTACGGGCGCGACCTGACCGCCATCCTGGACGCGGTGGCGCAGATAGGGGCCCCGCCCCGACACACGGTCGTGGTCTCGGTCCCGGACTGGTCGGTGACGCCGGCCGCCGCAGACTACGGCCGGCCGGCCGAGCTCCGGCGGCGCATCGAGGCCGCCAACGGCCTGGCCGCCAGCGAGGCCGCCGCCCGGGGGTTCCCGTTCGCCGACGTCACGGAGGTGAGCCGGCGTCCGGCCCGGGGCGAGGGCTGGCTCTCGCCGGACGGCCTGCACCCGGGCGACGCCCAGTACGCCGCCTGGGCGGAGGCGATCTGGGCCGTGGTGGGGGACTCCTGGGCGGGCTGACCGGTCAGGGGCCGACGCGGTAGACGAAGACCTCGCAGACGTCCTCGAACCCCATCCTTACGTACAGCGGGTGCCCCATCTCGGTGGCCGTCAGCACTGCGAACCTGTCGCCCGCCTCGCGCCCGGCGCCGGCCACGGCCGCGGTGACGGCCGTCCCCACGCCCCGCCCGCGCATGGCCTCCTGGGTGACGATCGTGTAGACGCCGGCGACGTCCGCGTGGCGGAAGAGCACGCCCACGCCGGCCGGCCGCCCGTCGACCCGTCCCAGGAAGAGCCGGAAGGGCTTGAGGCTCTCGCCCCGGAGCACGTTGGAAGCGCCGTCGAGCGCCGAGAAGGCCTCTTCCCACTCGCGCAGCCCTCCCTCCCCCGTGACCTCCTCGACCGTGACGCCGGGCCGGGGCCGGGGCTTTCGGAGCCGGGCCAGGTCGAGGGCCATCCCGGGCAGCGACCTCGCCAGCGCCAGTCCCTGCCGCTCGAGCTCGGCGCTCAGCCCGGCCGGGGCCCTGGGCCCCACCCACCACGCGAACGGGCGCCCCCGAGACCGAAGGGCGGCGAGGAGGTCCTGGACGCGCCCGGCGACCGCGCCGCCCTCGAAGCGGGCCAGGTGGACCTGGTTGAAGATGCCGGAGTCGGACGCCGACGTGAACCAGGTCACGTCCCCCTCCACGTGGGGCTCGAACCCGGGCACGGCCGCGGCCAGGGCCAGGGCCCTGCCGGAGGCATTCCTCTCCAGCGCCTCGACCAGGTCCATGGGCGAGATCATGACGCCGATAGACTGGGCGCCGTGGGGGCGTCAATCGAGCTCTTCGGCCCCGCCGCCAAGGCCTGGTTCAGGTCCGCCTTCCCGGCGCCCACGGACGTCCAGGAGCGCGGCTGGGCCTCCGTGGCCGCCGGCCGCCACACGCTCATGGCCGCCCCCACGGGGAGCGGCAAGACCCTGGCCGCGTTCCTCTGGTGCCTGGACAGGCTGGCGGCGGAGCCCGTCCCGCCCGCCCCCGTGAGGTGCCGCGTCCTCTACGTGTCCCCCCTGCGCGCGCTCACCGTGGACGTGGAGAGGAACCTCCAGGCGCCTCTGCGGGGCATCGCCATCGAGGCCGAGAGGGCGGGGGCGCCGGCGCCCGACGTGAGGGTGGCCGTGCGCACGGGCGACACGCCCCCCGCCGACCGCCGCCACCTCGAGGCCCACCCTCCCGACGTGCTCATAACCACTCCCGAGTCCCTCTTCCTGATCCTCACCAGCGCCGCCCGCCGGGTGCTGGAGCCGGTGCGCTGGGTGATCGTGGACGAGATCCACTCGCTGGCCGGCAACAAAAGGGGCGCCCACCTCGCGGTCAGCCTCGAGAGGCTGGCCGCCCGCGCCGCCCTGGACCCCCAGCGGATCGGGCTCTCCGCGACCCAGCGCCCCCTGGAGGCGGTGGCCGCCTTCCTGGGCGGCGACCGCCCCGTCGAGGTCGTCGACGCGGGACGGGTCAAGCCCATGGACATCCGCGTCGAGGTGCCGGTGGAGGACATGAGCGAGCTCGGCCGGGAGCTGGACGGGGGCGGGCCGGCCGCGGCCCTGGAGGGCGGGGCGCCGCGCCGGAGCATCTGGCCCGCCGTCTACCCGCGCCTCCTGGAACTCGTCCGCGGCCACCGCTCCACGATCGTCTTCGTCAACTCGCGGCGGCTGGCGGAGAGGATCGCAGCCCGCGTCAACGAGCTGGCCGGAGAGGAGGTCGTCCTCGCCCATCACGGCTCCGTGGCCCGAGAGCAGCGGCGCTTGATCGAGGACCGGCTCAAGGCCGGCCGCCTGGCCGGCATCGTGGCCACCTCGAGCCTCGAGCTCGGCATCGACATGGGCGCGGTCGACCTCGTGGTCCAGGTCGAGGCGCCCAGCTCGGTCGCGCAGGGTATCCAGAGGATCGGGCGCGCGGGGCACAGCGTGGACGAGGTCTCCGCCGGGGTCTTCCTGCCCAAGTACCGCGGCGACCTCGTGGAGACGGCGGTGGTGGTCGAGCGCATGCTCGCGGGCGAGATCGAGGAGACCAGGATCCCGGCCAACCCCCTCGACATCCTGGCCCAGCAGGTGGTGGCCATGTGCGCCCTCGACGAGTGGAAGGTGGGGGACCTGGCCGCCCTGGTCAGGCGGGCTCATCCCTTCCGGGGCCTCGGCGACCGCGCCTACGAGTCCGTGCTCGACATGCTGAGCGGGCGCTACCCCTCCGACGAGTTCAGCGGGCTCCGTCCCCGCATCGTCTGGGATCGGCTCGGCGCCACCCTCCGGGCGCGGCCGGGGGCGCAGCGCCTGGCCGTCACCAGCGGGGGCGCGATCCCGGACCGCGGCCTCTACACGGTCAACCTCGTGGAGGACGGCCGCCGCGTGGGCGAGCTGGACGAGGAGATGGTCTACGAGACGCACCCCGGGGAGAACTTCGTCCTGGGCGCCTCCACCTGGCGCGTGGCCGAGGTGACGCCCTCCCAGGTACTGGTCACGCCCGCCCCCGGCGAGCCCGGCAAGATCGCCTTCTGGCACGGCGACACGGTCAGCCGGCCGGCGGAGCTGGGGCGGGCGCTGGGAGCGGTCCTGCGGTCCCTGGCGTCGGACTCGGGGGAGGCCGCCGAGAGGCTCTCGCGCGCCTGCCGGCTGGACGAGCGCGCGGCCCGCAACCTGGTCGCCTACGTGCGCGACCAGGTCTCGGCCACGGGCTCGGTCCCGGACGACAGGACGGTGGTCGTGGAGCGCTTCCGGGACGAGATCGGGGACTGGCGGGTGTGCATACTCTCGCCCTGGGGGGCCCAGGTCCATGCGCCCTGGGCGCTCGCCCTCAAGTCGCGGCTCTCCGGGCTCCTGGGCGTCGAGGTCGAGTCCATGCACACCGACGACGGCATCGCGCTGCGCCTGCCCGAGGCGGACGCGGCGCCGCCGGCTTCCGAGCTCTTCTTCGAGCCCGAGGAGGTCACCGACCGGGTCACCGCCGACCTGCACGGCTCGGCCCTCTTCGCCTCGCGCTTCCGCGAGAACGCGGCCCGGGCGCTCCTTCTGCCCCGGCGGGCGCCGGGAGGCCGCACCCCCCTCTGGCAGCAGCGCCGGCGGAGCGCGGACCTCCTCCAGGTGGCGTCGCGCTTCCCGGACTTCCCCATCGTGTTGGAGACCTTCCGGGAGTGCCTCAACGACGTCTTCGACCTGCCCGCCCTGCGCTCGCTCATGGAGGCGGTGCGCTCGCGCGAGGTGCGGGTCGTGGAGGTCGACTCCGAGCGCCCCTCCCCCTTCGCCTCGGCCCTGCTCTTCGACTACGTGGGCAGGTACATCTACGAGGGCGACGCGCCGCTGGCGGAGCGGCGGGCCCAGGCTCTCACCCTCGACCGTGAGCTGCTGGCCGAGCTGCTCGGCGCCGAGGAGCTGAGAGAGCTCTTGGATCCCCAGGCCCTGGAGTCGCTGGAGCTCGAGCTGCAGGGCCTTCTCCCGGAGCGCTTCCCGCGCGACGCCGACGAGGCGGTCGACCTCCTCATGAGGCTGGGCGAGCTGAGCTCGGAGGAGGCGGAGGCGCGCGGCGTCTCGCCCCCCTGGCTCGCGCGCCTGGCGGCCGAGCGGCGGGCGATCGAGGTCCGGGTGGGGGGCGCCCCCAGGTGGATCCCGGTCGAGGACGCCGGGCGGTACCGCGACGCCCTCGGCGTGGCCCTGCCGCCCGGGCTGCCGGCCGACCTCATCGCCGCCCGCCCGGATGCGCTCGACTCTTTGTGCCTGCGCTGGGCGCTCACGCACGTCCCCTTCACGGCGGACGACCCCGCCTCGAGGTGGGGGACAGCCCCGGGCCCGATCGAGCGGGCCCTCTCGCGCCTGGTCTCGCAGGGACGACTGCTGGCAGGAGAGTTCCGGCCCGGCGCGACCGGTCGCGACTACTGCCACCCCGAGGTCCTGCGCGCCCTGCGGCGGCGGTCGCTGGCGGCGCTGCGGAGGGAGGTGGAACCGGTCGAGAAGGTGGCCCTGGCGCGCTTCCTCCCCGCCTGGCAGGGCGTCGGGGGCGGCGTCGGGGGCGCGGCCCGGCTGGTCGAGTCGATCGCCCAGCTGCAGGGCGTGCCCATGCAGGCCTCGGTGCTGGAACAGGACGTCCTGCCCGCGCGGGTGGCCGACTACAGCCCCAGGATGCTCGACGAGCTGCTCTCGGCGGGCGAGGTGGTCTGGATCGGAAGGGGGGCGGCCGGCCCCGGCGAGGGACGGGTGGCGCTGTACTTCCGGGCCGACGCCAGCCGGCTCCTGGCGGGGGCGGGGGAGCCCCCCTCGGAGGCGGTCCACGACCAGCTGCGCGGCCACCTGGCCGCGCATGGAGCCTCCTTCTTCTCAGACCTGTACGGGGCGGCCCGGGGAGGCGACGTGGCCGCCGTCCTGGAGGCGCTCTGGGACCTCGTGTGGGCGGGGGAGGTGACCAACGACACCTTCGCGCCGCTGCGTGCGGGCACCGGGCCGGGCCGCGCGGCGGGCTCTCGGGCCGGCGCCCTGGGGCCGGCTGGCCGCCCGGGGCCCGCCCGGCTCCCGCGCCTCTCCCTGCCCCGCGCGGCCGGCCGCTGGTC
>JBOHUY010000244.1:0-4527 GCA_050735015.1 Candidatus Dormibacterales bacterium
CCGGCTGCGCCCGCTGCAGGTGCGTGTAGCCGGGCATGGGCCAGGAGGCGTGCGCCCGGGCCCGAGCCGCGAGCGCGGCCGCCAGCTGGGCCACGCCCCCCGCCAGAGAGCGCGCCGAGGCGCGGCAGTAGAGCCTCAGGTCGAGCGCCACCTGGTCGTTCCGCGAGCGGCCGGCGTGGAGCCGCCCGGCGGCGGGGGTGAGCTCGGTGAGGCGCCTTTCCACGGCCGTGTGCACGTCCTCGTCGGTGGCCGCGGCCTGGAAGGCGCCGCTCGCCATCTCCGCCCGGACCGTCTCCAGGCCCGCCTCGATGGCCTCCAGCTGGTCGGGAGCGAGAAGGCCGGCCGCGGCCAGGGCGCGGGCGTGGGCGCGGCTGCCCTCGAGGTCGTGCGGAGCCAGCTCGCGGTCGAGCTCCCACGAGGAGGTGAAGCGCTCCAGCTCGGGTAGAAGGCCGCTCTCGAAGCGCGAGCCCCAGAGCTTGCCCGTCAAGGCGAGAGCCTTTTGAGGTCTGGCCCCAGCAGGCGCTCGAGCTCGACCCCCCCGAGCGCCCCCTGGATGCCGGCCGCGGTCCGAAGGCCCAGGCCCCAGAGCGATATGAACCCAGCCGCCGCCGACTGGTCGAACTCGTCCCGGCGTCCGTAGGTGGCCAGCTCCAGGCGGTAGAGCTGGTCCGGTGACTTGCGCCCCACGACCTGCACCGAGCCCCGGTAGAGCTTGAGGCGGACCTCGCCGCGCACGTGCCTTTGGGTGTGGGCGACGAACGCGCCGAGGGCGTCGCGCAGGGGGCTGAACCAGAGCCCGTCGTAGACCAGCTGTGCCCAGCGCTCCGCCACGCCGTCCTTGAAGCGGGCCACCTCCTTGGTCAGGGTGATGTCCTCCAGGGCCTGGTGGGCGCGGACCAGGATGACCGCCGCGGGGGCCTCGTAGACCTCGCGCGACTTGATCCCGACGAGGCGGTTCTCCAGGTGGTCGACGCGCCCCACGCCGTGCTCGCCGCCGACGCGGTTGAGCTCGGCGACGAGGTCGGGACCGTCCATCTCGCGGCCGTCGAGGGAGACGGGGAGGCCCTCTTCGAAGCCGATCTCAAGGTGCAGCGGCTGGGGGGGACAGCCCTCGGGCGGGCGCGTCCACGCGTAGACCTCGGCCGGGGGCTCCTGCCAGGGGTCCTCCAGGACGCCCGCCTCCACGGAGCGGCCCCAGAGGTTCTCGTCCGTCGAGTAGGGGGACTCCACGCTGGCCGGGACCGGGATGCCGCGCTCGGCCGCGTACGCGATCTCGTCCTCGCGGCTCATCCCCCACTCCCTGACCGGGGCCACCACGCGCAGGTCGGGCGCCAGCGCGGCCGTGGCCACGTCGAGGCGGACCTGGTCGTTGCCCTTGCCGGTGCAGCCGTGGGCGACGGCGGCGGCGCCCTCCCGACGGGCCACGCCGACCAGGAGGGCCGCGATGAGCGGCCGCCCGATGGCGGTCGCCAGCGGGTACTCCTTCTCGTAGACCGCCCCCGCCTGGAGGGTCGGCCACACGAACTGCTCCACAAAGGGGCGGCGGGCGTCGACCACGTAGGCGGCGGCGGCCCCGATCTCCAGCGCCCGCTCCTGGATGGCGGCCAGATCCTTCTTCTCACCGAGGTCGACGGTGAGGGCGACCACCTCCCAGCCCCGCTCCTTGAGCCAGGCCACCGCGACCGAGGTGTCAAGGCCCCCCGAGTAGGCGAGGACGACCTTCTCAGCCAATCCGCAGGAACCCCTTGAGCGCCGCCTCTGCGGCGGGGTCGGCGAGGACCACGATGAGCGTGTCGTCGCCGGCCACGGTGCCGGCCACGCCCGCGATCTCGGCCTCGTCGATGGAGCGGGCGACCATGTTGGCCGTCCCCGGCGGGGTCCTGACCACGGCCACGAACTGCACCAGGGTGAAGGAGAGGACCTGGGACGCCGCCCCCCCGTCCGCGGCCACGTAGCCGGCCGGCGTGCGCACCAGGCCCAGCTCCTGGACGTCACGGGAGACCGTGGCCTGGGTGACGGCCAGGCCCATGCGGCCGAGCGCGTCGGCGAGCTCGTGCTGGGTGTGGATGGGGCGCTCGGCGATGAGTCCCAGCATCGTGTCCAGCCGGCGCCGCCGCGCGTCCGCGGCGCTGAGGTGCCTCACCGCGCCACGGCCAGGGCCTGCTCGAAGGTGGCGAGGGCGCGCTCCACGTGGCCCGGCTCCAAGATCAGCGGCGGCACCAGGCGCAGCGTCGTCTCGCCGATGGCGTTGACGATCAGGCCCCTTTCAAGGCAGGCGGCCTGGAGCGCGGAGGCGCCCCCCTCCAGGGCCACGCCCAGCATCAGCCCCCGCCCGCGCACGCCGCTCACGCCGGGCAGCTCGGCCAGGCCGGCCGCCAGCTGCGCCCCCACCCGCTCCGCCCTTCCCACCAGGCCCTCCGACTCGATCGTCCCCAGAACCGCCAGCCCGGCCGCGCAGGCGAGCGGGCCGCCCCCAAAGGTGGCCCCATGGTCGCCCGCCTCCAGCACGTCGGCCCGGGGCGCCGCCAGGCAGGCTCCGATGGGCACCCCGCCCCCCAGGCCCTTGGCCAGCGTCATCACGTCGGGCTTCACGCCGTGGTGCTGATGGGCGAACCAGCGGCCGGTCCGGCCCAGCCCCGTCTGCACCTCGTCGAGGATGAAGAGGAGGTCGCGCTCGTCGCACCACGCGCGCACGCCCTCCAGGTAACCGGGCGCCGCCGGCACCACCCCCACCTCCCCCATGACGGGCTCCAGCATGACGGCGGCGGTCTCTGGGCCGGTCGCGGCCCGAAGGGCGTCGAGGTCGTTGTAGGGCACGTGGTCGAACCCCTCCGGGAGGGGCTGGAAGCGCTCTTGGTACTTGGGCTGCCCGGTCGCCGCCAGGGCGCCCAGCGTGCGCCCGTGAAAGGCGCCGTGGGCGGTGATGACGCGGTAGGCGCCGCCGCGTCGCGTGCGGCCCCACTTGCGGGCCGTCTTGATGGCCGTCTCGTTGGCCTCCGCCCCGCTGTTGGAGAAGAAGACCCGGCTCGGGAAGGAGAGCGAGACGAGGCGCTCGGCCAGGGCCAGCTGGGGCAGCGTGTAGTAGAGGTTGGAGGTGTGGACGAGCGCCTGGACCTGCTCGGCGACCGCCCTCACGAGGCCGGGGTGGGCGTGGCCGAGGAGGTTGACGGCGATGCCCGCCACGAGGTCCAGGTACTCTTTGCCCTCGCTGTCGTAGACGCTGCACCCGCGGCCGCGGACGAACGCCACGGGCAGTCGCTTGAAGGTGCCCATGAGGTAGCGGTGCTCCAGCTCCTGGATCTCCGCCAGGCTCTCCCGCCCGGTCACGGCTTCACCATCGTGCCCACCCCCGCCTCGGTCAGGAGCTCGAGCAGGACCGCGTGCGGCAGCCGGCCGTCGATGACGTGGGCGAGCGGCACCGCGTCGAGGGCGCGCACGCAGGCCCTGAGCTTGGGGATCATGCCTCCCGAGACCTCCCCGCGGGCGATCATGGCCTCCGCCTCCGCGCTGCGCAGCTCGCTCAGGACTTGGCCATCCGGGCTCAGCACCCCGGGCACGTCGGTGAGCAGCATCAGCTTGGCCGCCCGCAGCGCCACCGCCACCTCGGCCGCGGCGGTGTCGGCGTTGATGTTGTAGGAGTGTCCGTCATACCCGAGTCCGATGGAGGCGAGGACGGGGACGTATCCGCGGCCCAAGAGCGCCTCGATGGGCTCGGTGGCGACCTGGGTGACGCGGCCCACGAAGCCGAGTGAGGGGTCCTGCCCCTCGGCGATGATGGTGGGGCCGTCTTCGCCGCTCATCCCGACGGCGTGGGCCCCCAGGCGGTTGAGGTCCGCGACCAGGTCCGGGTTGACCTTGCCCGTGAGGACCATCTTGACCACCTCCATGGTGGCCTGGTCTGTGACGCGCAGCCCGTCCACGAACTCCGGGGCCAGGCCCAGCCTGGCGCTCATGGCGCTGATCTCGTCCCCCCCGCCGTGCACGAGGACGGGGTTCATGCCCACGTAGCGGAGGAGGACGACGTCGAGCAGGGTCTCCTCCCGCCGTTCCTGCATGGCCCGGCCCCCCACCTTGATGACCACGGTCTGGCCGTGCAGGCGACGGATGTAGGGCAGGGCCTCGATCAGGACCTGCGATCGGACGGCGACGTCCACGCTCACCACCGCCTCAGGTCGTGTAGTCGGCGTTGATGTGGACGTACTCCTCGGAGAGATCGCAGCCCCAGGCCTCGCCCTCGCCGGTCCCCAGCCCGAGGTCGGCGGAGATCTCCACCTCCCGCCTCTCGAAGGCCTCCCTGACAAGCTCCAGGTCGGGGTCGACGGGCGCCCCCCGGGCGAAGACGGGCACCCCCCCGATGCTGACCGAGAGCCGGCCCAGCTCGAGGGCCGCCCCGCTGTAGCCGAGCGCGCAGACGACGCGGCCCCAATTGGGGTCGCCCCCGTGCACGGCCGCCTTGACCAGGCTGCTGCCCGCCACCGCGCGGGCGGCCAGGCGGGCCTCGGGGTCGGTGCGCGCGCCCCCCACGCG
>JBOHUY010000245.1:0-4853 GCA_050735015.1 Candidatus Dormibacterales bacterium
GCCCCCACCATCTTCGGGGAGGTCACCCCCTCCATGCGCATCGCCCAGGAGGAGATCTTCGGGCCGACCGTGGCCATCATGCCCGTGCGCTCCATGGACCAAGCCCTGGAGTACGCCAACTCGACCCAGTACGGGCTCTCTCTGGCCATCTACACGAGGGACGTGAACCGCGCCTTCCGGGCCATGCGCGAGCTGGAGTCGGGCATCGTGTACGTCAACGCCCCCACCATCGGGGCCGAGATCCAGACCCCCTTCGGAGGGGTCAAGAACACCGGCAACGGCCACCGCGAGGCGGGCACGGGGGCGCTGGACGAGTTCACGGAGTGGAAGTCGATCTTCGTGGACTACTCAGGGCGGCTGCAGAAGGCGCAGTCGATCGACTGAAAGGCGGAGCCCGGGGGGCGCCGGGCCTGGCTCAGACTTGACCGCCGTGCCGCTCCCAACCCCGCCGGCCTCGCCGGCCAGGCGCGTCGCCCGCTGGGGGAGGCAGGCCTGCCGATGACCGTGGACGCCCGCGCCTTGGAGCGGCTGCAGGCGGCCTGCCGGGCCTGCACCAGGTGCCGGGACGAGGGGATCATCGCCGAGGCCAATCCCACCTTCCAGGGCGGGCGGGAGGCCAGGTTCTTTTTGGTCGGGCAGGCGCCGGGGCCGGTCGAGCGCCAGAGTCGGGTGCCCTTCATGGGCAGGGCCGGCCGCGAGCTGGCGCGCTGGATGGCGCGGGCGGGGTTCGAGTCGGAGGACGAGTTCCGGCGCCTCACCTACATCGCCTCCCTCATGCGCTGCTTCCCGGGGCGTCACCCCGGTGGAGGTGACCTGCGGCCGCCCCGCGCCGGGATCGAGAACTGCCGGCCCTGGCTGGAGGCGGAGCTGGAGCTGCTGCGCCCCCGCGTGGTGATCTTGGTCGGCCAGATGGCGATCGAGCGCTTCCTCGGCCCCGGGCGGCTTGAGGACCGGGTGGGGCGCAGCTTCGGCGAGAGCCCTCTCATGGTGCCGCTGCCCCACCCCTCCGGGCAGAGCCGGTGGCTCAACGAGCCCGCCAACCGCGAGCGGCTGGAGAGGGCCCTCGAGGTCATCTCCAGCCTGAGAGAGCGCCTGGCCGGAAAGAGCCGGGACGACTGACCTGCCCGGACTGGGCGACCCGTCCGTCCGCTGCACCCCGGCAGATCCGCACACTGCGGGCGCTTGCCCTGCTTCCTCGGCCTCCGGGAAGCCACGTCAGCCGGACACTCGTGCAAACAACTCGGGTGAGGCGGCGAACAGAAAGGCGGCCGCCAAGGCGCCCACCGCCGTGCCGGCGGCTATCACTCTTCGCCACGGTCCCAGCTTCTCGGCCATGATGACCGCCGTCAGCGCCACCATCGCGCCCAGGTTCATGGTTCCGACCGTGACCAGCAGCAGCATGAGCGGCCAGCAGCAGCCAGCGCAGTAGAGCCCGTGATGGGCACCTACCCTCAGGTCCCGGAGCGGACCTCGAAAGCTGGCGTAACCGAGGAACAGGGCCAAAGGCGAGCGACAGCGATCCAGGCAAAGGTGTTTGAGAGGCGTCAACTCGTATCCAGCCACCGCCACCAGGACCGTCACCACCCCCCAGCGCGCCACGGCCGGATGGGCACTTGCGAGCGCGTCGACTCCGATCGCGGCGCCGAAGGCTGGCAGGCCGAGCAAGGCCCAGACCAGCAGGTAGCCAGACGCGAACTCTGCCAGCCGGGCAATCCTCCCGGGTCCCACCGATCGCGCGTAGAGAGAGGCGACAGGCGCCACCGCCGGCAGCATCATGGCCGCCATCATCAGGGTCCACGCACCGAGGAACTCAGCGAACGGGAGCCCCATCGTCGAGCCCATGGCCATAGCAGAGGAGCGGACGATGGTAAGGACGCCGACCCAGGCCAGCACCGCCACCAGCACGACCCCGACCACGCCCTGAGGCCAGCGCCGGACGCCGCTCAGTGGCCCTTGCTCAAGCACCCCAGCGGAAAGGCGCCGAAAAGGCTGATCCTCCGTCGTTGTGAAAGGTCATGCCGAAGGCAGCGATCCGCGACGCAACCGGCTTGTCCACCGTCAAAGTTGAGTTGGAGGGGTGGAAGACACCCTCCAGCCGGGTCGGCCGGTCCAGACCCTCGGCTGTGAACTCGGCTACTTCGATCTCGATGTCCTTTCCAATCCGCGCCCCGTGTCGGCCGTCGCCGGAGTGGTAATCGATCGGCGCTCGCTCGATCCCCAGCACCTTCCCGACCAATGGCCCGAGCGCTGCCATCGGACCGCCTTTTTGACCAGCGAAGACCGCCCCGAGCGCGTCGGCCTGCTCTTGGGAAGCACGTTCGTCCACGATCAATCCGAGGTTCCAATTTCCGTCAGTCATCTGCTTGGGGGTGTCGGCGACCACCGCCACGGACAGCCCTGAAACGTCGACCTCTTCGATCGTGCCGCGGTCGATGTGGTAGACGAGCACCACCTGGCAGCGGTCTCCGGTCGCCGGCATGGTCAGGCTGCTGACCGTGCACGGGCAGACCCAAGTACAGTTGCAGTTCTCGAAATAGCTGCCCGCCAGTTCCCAGCTCATGGCAACCCCTCCTGCAGCGGCCCGCTTTCGAGCGGCATCATACAGCGCCTCCTTAATGCGTGCGCCGCGGGATCCACCCCCCTGGGGGTGACGTGCGACCGGCCCGAGCCGGGATCGAGAACTGCCGGCCCTGGCCGGAAGCGGATCTGGAGCTACTGCGCCATTGGGTTCCGATCCCGATCGGCCAGATGCCGATAGAGCGTTTCCTCGGCCCCGGGCGGCTCGAGGCCCGGGTGGGGGAGGAGCTTCGGCGAGAGCCCTTACGTGGCGCCGCTGCCTCACCGCGCCGGACACTGCCGGTGGCTCAACGAGCCGCCAACCGCGAGCGGCTGGAGCGGGCTCGAGGTCATCTCCACCATGAGGGAAGGCCCGGCCGGGAAGAGCCGGGACGACTGACCTGCCGGACTGGGCGAGCCGCCCGTTCGCTGCACCCCGGCAGGTCCGCATACTACGGGCGCTTGCCCTACTTCTTCGGCCTCCGGGAGGGTGCCCGGGTCACCATCGAAGGCGACGACGCGGCGCATCTCGCCCGCTCGTTGAGAGCTCGCCCCGGCGAGGTCATCCAGGTCGTGGAGCCGGCCGGGCGCCTGCTCAGCGTCCGCCTGCAGCAGGTCACCCCCACCCTCGTGAGCGGGGCGGTGGTCGCCGAGACCGAGCACCGGCCCGAGCCGGCGCGGCGCGTGTGGATGGCCATCGCCATGCTTCCGGCTCGCTCGCTAGAGGTGGTGCTCTCGCGCTGCACGGAGGGGGGGGCCGCGGGCTTCTGGCTGATCGGGGCCGAGCGCAGCGTGGGCAGGGGGCAGAACCGCATCCGCTGGGCCAGGATCTGCCGCGAGGCTTCCATGCTCGCCGGCCGGCTGGTCGTCCCCGAGGTGAGGGGCCCGCTCCCGCTTAACGAGGCGCTCCGCCTCGTCCTGGGGCCGATGCCCCTGGACAGGGGGGCGGGCGACGCGTTCGCGGCGGCGCGCCTCCCCGACGAGGTCACGCTCCTGGTGGGGCCCGAGGGCGGGTGGACCGCCGAGGAGAGAGGGCTTTTCGGAGGACGGGCCTTCAGCCTCGGCCCGCGCAACCTGCGCGCGGACACGGCGGCGCTGATCGGCCTCGCGCAGGCCCTCTGCGGGCAGTGACGCCCGAGCGCCGTGCCTGGTAAAGGCAGTTGGTCTGCATTTCGTAGCACGATATCTTCGGGAAGGCTCTGGAAATCCACCGGACAGCCCGAAAACACGGGGTCCGGCGAGGAAGACCTGCGGCATGCTGTTGCCCACGCGGTCTACACAGGTGACGTCTAGGAGCCTGCCGGGGAAGAGGGCCCTCTGCGAGTCCTCCACCTGGGACCGGATTGCGCCGGCAATCTCCTGGACGTCGTCGTGATCGAGCGGGATGGCGGCCGCCGAGTCGCTATCCACGCGATGAAGATGCGTGCTCGCTATCAGGTACTGCCGGCTGAGGCGTAGAGGAATGATTTGGGTGCGGCTCTTCTGGAGTGACGTCCTGACCGCAGCGTAGACCCCGACCGCTCGGCCTTCCCCAAGGATCTCGACAGGCGTTCCGACTCCCCCAAAGCGACGCGAAATGTGCCACCCCTCTTCCAGCTAGGCACTAGCAGAAGGAGGCCAGCCATGGCTCGTCGCAGCACGTCTCCGGGCCCGCGCTTGATGCGCCCGGAGGCGTTGCGGGAGCCGACCAGGCAGGCAGCGGCGCGGGCCAGCCCCAAGCTGCAGACCCGGCTCTCCAAGGGCGAGAAGCGCAACCGCAAGCGGATGGCTGAGTGGCCTGCGTCTACGAGGTCAAGCCAGCGCCTCGCACGGCGGCGGACATCATGGTGCGCCCGGGACCTGGCACTCAGCCGGTATCCGCGCCGGTAGCTGAGGGCAAGTGGCTGGTGGCGAGCGTGGTCGAAGACGCCGCCAGCGTCGTGAGGCGGGTCTTCGACGAGGCCGAAAGGCGCGATCCCGAGCACCGGCGGACCTGGGTCGCGCTGGTCGACGGCAACAACCATCAACTCGATCGCATTCGGGCCGAAGCCCGGGCGCGGAAGGTGAAGGTGAGCATCGTGGTCGACTTCGTGCCTGTGATCGAGTACATCTGGAAGGCGGCCTGGAGCCTCTACTCGGAGGGCAGTGCGGAGGCTGAGATCCGGGTTCGGGACAAGGCCCTGGCCGTCCTCAACGGTGGCGCCGGTGGGGTCGCCGGCAGCCTCCGTCGCGAGGCGACCAGGCATGGCCTGGAGTCAGCTCGCCGAGAAGGCGCCGAATCCTGCGCCGCGTACCTCACCCGCAAGAGTGCCTTCCTC
>JBOHUY010000246.1:0-14776 GCA_050735015.1 Candidatus Dormibacterales bacterium
GTGGCCTGCTGATATACCTGCAGACTCTTCGTCCCCCACCCGCCTGTCCCGTTGGCCTGGGCGAATGCCTCGGAGCACGGATTGTTGGTCTCGGCGTTGATCTCGGGCCACAGTGAAGTGTCGTACGCGTACTGGCTCTCCCACACCAACGTGCCGTCGAGGTAGGCGAAGTAGTGCAGGTAGTTCCCCGTCGACCTGGGATTGAGATTCTGCTGCAATTTGAAGGTATGGTACTGGCTGGTCGACGCGGGGCCTTTATCGGTCACGAGTTCGGGCGAGGTCGTGGTCGGCCTTTCGATCACGAAGTACCGGAGGCCCTGCTGGAGGCCGATGGGGTTCCCGTTGTTATAGGCCCACCCCATCTGCACGTACTCCGTCCGCGCCCCATTGATGACAAAGACATCCCCGGCCGCCACGTCGCCTGGGACCGGCACGAACGATGGATCGGGGGTGAGCAGGGTCCCGCTGACCCCGTCGTCGTTCCCCGGGTTCGTCGTACCTTCGGCGCCAAGCCTCACATCATTCCCCTCAGTGCAGGTGAACGCCTGCGCAGGCACCGTCACCGATGAGCCGCTCGCGGCGCTGAGCCCGAACGAGGAGATCCCGGCCAAGAGCCCGAGGGCTGCGAGCCCGCCACGGAATCGGGCGCGGGTCCTACTATGACGTCCCAACGCAAGAGGCCTGCCTACGGAAACCTTCGCGTTCTTGCCTCGGGGCTCATCAACGCATGGTGAGCCACAGCTAAGGACTCGTCAAGCGTTAAGGGAATCTCGCCTGCGCCACAGATGTGGCTGGCCATCGGCCACCCATCTCGGCCGCGCGGTTCCCGATGATCGCGTCGCCTCAGTCAGGCGGGCCGAGCGCGGTCCTCCTCAGGAAGGGGCGTCCAGCTGCTCCAGGTGCTCGATGACGCGGCGGGTGAGCTGGCTCGGCGTCGAGGCGCCGCTCGTGACGCCCACGCGACCGACGCCCCGGAACCATTCGGGGTCGATCTCTTGGACCTCGTCCACGAGGCGGGCGGGACGCCCGGCCAGCTTCTCCACGACCTCCACCAGGCGGTTCGAGTTGGATGAGAGCGGGCTCCCCACCACGATCACCATGTCCACCTCCCGGGCGGCCTTGACGGCCGCCTCCTGGCGTTCCTGGGTGGCCAGGCAGATCTCGTTGTGCACCTCGGCCTCGGGATAGCGCTCCTTGACCTCGGCCATGAGCGCCTCGGTGTCCCAGACCGAGAGCGTGGTCTGGCAGGTGATGGCGACCCTGGCCTCCCCGAGGTCGAGCCGGGCCACGTCCTCGGAGTCCTGGACCAGGTGCACCTTGCCGGGGGCCTCCCCCATCACGCCGGCCGGCTCGGGATGACCCCGGCGCCCGATGTAGACGATCTCGAACCCCTGTGCCGCCAGCCTCTTGACGAGGTCGTGCGTGCGGACCACGTCCGAGCAGGTGGCGTCGACCGCGTCGAGGCCCAGCCGGCGCGCTTTCTCTTTGACCTCGGGCGAGACCCCGTGCGCGGTGAAGATGACGGTGCCGGAGCCGACCTGGTCCAGGCCCGCCATGCGGTCCTGGCTGTCGATCAGGGCCACGCCGGTTTCCTGGAGCTCGTCGGTGAGGTGCGTGTTGTGCACCAGCTGCCCCAGCATGTAGACCGGCCCCTGCGCATCCGCGCTGACGCGCTTGGCGATCCGGAGGGCGTCGACCACCCCGTGGCAGTAGCCGCGCGGTGTGATCCTGACGACTTCCACTGGGGCCAGTCTACCGAGAGCTCTTCAGGAGGGCACCGCGGCGAAGAGGTCGCGCTCGGGGCCGCCCCCGGGCTCGGCGCCCCCGGCGAGCACGAAGTGCTCAGTGCCGAAGGCCTCCTCGAAGATCCCGGCGGGCGTGTTGAGAAAGAAGGAGCCGGGCGCGTTCTGGCTCACGTGGGCGGCGAAGGCTCGCCTCTTGCGATCCACGTAGGCGAGCACGTCGACGACCGTCGTGATCTCCTCGTCGGGAGTGCCGGAGATCAAAGCGGCCGGGCTGCCGGGCTCGTCGAAGGGTGTCGCGAGGCCGGCCGCCCGCATCCTCTCCGCCATCTCCCTGAGGGCGGTCCGGGGCACCGCGACCATGTAGAGCCGGACCCGGATGCCCTCCGCGCGGACCACATCCACGGCCCGCAGGGTCACGTGGTGGGCTTTGACGTGGTCGGGGTGACCGTAGACGCCGTCCTCACCGTAGGTGACGACGACCTGGGGCCGCTCTTCCCTGATGATCTCCGCGACGCGCCCGGCGGCCTCCTCCAGGGAAGCCCGGTGGAAGCTCGCCACATGGTCGTTGTCGCCGGTTCCGGCCATGCCCGAGTCCCGGTAGCCGAGCCTGACCAGCCGGTCCACCCCCAGGATGCGGCCGGCCTCCTCCAGCTCCGCCCTCCGCACCTCGGCCAGGCGGGGACGGGTGGCGGCCTCGTCCATGTTGTGGATCTCCCCCACCTCGCCGCCGGTGCACGTCACCAGGACGACGCGCGTCCCCTCGTCGTGGGCGCGCGCCATGACACCGCCCGTGCTGATGGCCTCGTCGTCGGGGTGGGCGTGCACCAAGAGCAGTGTCCTCACCCTTCCAACAACTCCGCCACGAGGAGGGCGATTCCGCCCTGGCCGGGCGGGGCCACGGTCCGCGACGCCGCCGCCAGCACCTCGGGCGGCGCGCCCTCGACGGCCACACCCAGACCCGCCCACTCGAGCATGGGGACGTCGTTGCGGCCGTCCCCGACGGCGACCGTCTCGCGCGCGGTGAAGCCGAGGCGGCCGGCCAGGAACGCGAGCGCCCGCCCCTTGTCGGCGCGCACGTCGGTCAGCTCCAGGAAGCTGGGCAGCGAGGTGGTCGCGTAGAGCTCGCCCCGCCAGCGGGCTCGCACCTCCGGCAGGAGGCGCTCCACCTCCTCCGGCTCGGCCACCATGACGAGCTTGGGCGAAGTCTTCCCCATGGCCTCCAGGAGGTCCGGTACGACGTGGATCTCCATGCCCGCGTGGCGGGCGTAGGCGCGCGCCTCGGGCCGGTCCCGCTCGACCAGGAGGAGGTCGTCCCGGTAGGCCTGGACGTGGACGCCCCGCTGGCGGGCGAACCTCACGACCCCGGCCGCCGCCTCCCTCGTCACACCCAGGTCGAGCAGGGTGGCGCCCCCCAGCTCCCGCACCTGGGCGCCCTGGTAGCAGACGAGGGGGTCAGAAAGGCCCAGCCGCTCCGCCCAGGGCAGGGCCCCCGGGAACGGCCGCCCCGTGCAGGCGATGACGCGCAGGCCCGCCCCCAGCGCCCGCCCGACGGCCTCCACGTCGCGGGGGTCCAGGCGCAGGCTCATGTCGATGAGCGTCCCGTCGAGGTCGACTGCGAGCGCCCTGTAGGGCGCCCTCACCCGGGGTCCCGGCCCGTCACCTCGGGGTTGAGAAGGCTGGGCGGCCGCCGCCCCATCACGCCCTCGACCAGGTTGCGGGCGGCCAGCTCTGACATCCGGGAGCGGGTCGCCACCGAGGCGCTGGCGACGTGGGGGGTGAGGATGACGTTCTCGAGGCCGGTCAGGCCGGGGTGGACCCGGGGCTCCTCCTCGTACACGTCCAGGGCGGCGGCGAAGATGCGGCGCGCGGCCATGGCGCGGGCCAGGGCGGCCTCGTCGACGACGGGGCCTCGGGAGGTGTTGACGAGGACTGCCGTGGGCTTCATGAGCTCCAGCTCTCGGGCCCCGATGAGGTGCCGCGTCGACTCCAGGAGGGGGACGTGGAGGCTCACGAAGTCCGCCTCTTGGAGGAGCTCTTCCAGGCTCCGGCGCGCGGCCCCGAGCTCCGCCTCCACCTCGGGCGCGGCCGCCACCTCGTCCGCGTAGAGGATGCGGGCGCCGAAGCCGCGCGCGCGCCGGGCCACCGCCCGCCCGATGCGACCGAAGCCGGCGATGCCGAGCGTGGACCCGAAGAGGTCCTGGCCCAGCATCATGTCGATGGCCCAGCCCTGGTAGCGCCCGGTGCGCAGGAAGCGGTCCGCCTCCACCAGCCGGCGCCCGGCGGCCAGGAGCAGGGCGAAGGCGAAGTCGGCCGTGGTCTCGTCCAGGACGCCGGGCGTGTTCGTCGCCATCACGCCGTGGCGCGTGGCCGCTTCCACGTCGATGTTGTTGAAGCCCACGGCGCAGTTGGCCACCACGCGCAGGCCGGGGAGGGAGAGCACGACCTCCCCGACCGGGTCCTGGAGGTGGCTCAGGATGCCGGCGCAGCCCTCGGCGGCGCTCCGCAGCGCCTCCTCGGTCCCGGGCGTCCCGGGCGGCATGTCGAGGACCTCGACCGCCTCTCGGAGAAGGCGCGGGCCGGGCTCCAGCACGGGGTGCGTGACGAGGACGCGCGGACGGCCGCTCACGGTTCCAGGCCCAGCTCGGGGGCGATGGGGAGGAGGGCGTCGCGGACGAACTCCACGTGCTCTTCGAAGGGGACCCCAAGCTCCTGGGCGCCCTCCAGGAGCTCGGAGCGGTGGACCCCGCGCGCGAAGGCTCGGTCCTTCATCTTCCGGCGCACGGTGGCGGCGCCGACGGCGCCCAGGGAGCGGTCGGGCTTGACCAGCGCGCAGGCGATGATGAAGCCGCAGAGCTCGTCCACCGCGTGCAGCGTCCGCCGCAGCGGCGTGTCCCGGGGCACGCCCAGCTCGGCGTGGGAGGCGATGTCGAGCACGATCTCCTCCTCCACGCCCCGCTCGCGCAGGATGCCCATCCCGCGCTGGGGATGGCGGGAGGGGTCCGACTCGTAGTCGAAGTCGTGCAGGATCCCGACCACGCCCCAGCGTTCGGGGTCCTCTCCCAGCCTCTTCGCCGAGGCCCGCATGGCCGCCTCCACGCTCCTCATGTGCCGTATCAGCTGCTTCGAGCTGGTGAACTCGACCACGATGGCCCAGGCCGCCTCGGAGGTCGTCCTCGCCTGCGTCAACGCGCCTTAAGTATCGGGGCCCAGGCCCGGACGGCGCACCTCACGCGCTCCTGGCCGAGAGCAGGAAGCACTCGAGGGCCAGCCGCGGGCTGACGTTCTGCTCCAGGTGGCCCAGGGTCTCGAAGGAGAGCTCCAAAAGGCGCGCCGCGGGCCCCGCCTCGCCGCCCGCCAGCATGCGGCGCCGGAGCTCGACCTGCCAGGCCCCCAGGGCGACCTTCAGCGGGTCCTCCTCCGTGCGGTCGGTGGCACGCCAGGCGGAGAAGGCCTGATCGAGCTCGGCGGCGAGGCGGAGCGCGGGCAGGACCCCGGCCCCCAAGACCTCTTGCAGCCTCGTCGCCCAGTGGCGGCGCCGCTCCAGCCGGCCCGGGTCGGCGGCCGCCGCCAGAGCCCAGCCGGGGCGCCCCCCCGAGTGCCGGGCGAGCTCGAGGGCGCGGTCGGGGGCGACGCCGCCTGCCACCAGCCAGGCCTCCACCTCGGCGCCGGGCACGGGCTGGAAGGCGACCCGCTGGCAGCGGGAGACGATGGTGGGGAGGACCACGAAGGGGGAGGTGCTGGGGGTGGTGAGGATGATGACCCGCCCCGGGTGGGGCTCCTCCAGCGTCTTGAGGAGGATGCCCTGGACCTCGTCCTTGAGCCGGCCCACGTTCGAGATGAGGGCGACGCGGAACTCCGCCAGGAGGGGCCTGTAGGAGAGGAAGGCCTGCAGCGACTGCCGGTGCGCGTCCGGCTGGTGGTCGGGCAGGAGGCGGACCTCGTCGATGGACATGGAGCGGGCGCGGTCGTCCTCCCAGTAATCGGGGTGGGCGTCCAGGCGGGCCCCGGGCAGGAGGGCGGCGGCCAGCCGCCGCGCCACCGCCGTCTTGCCCACCCCCTCTTCTCCCCAGAAGAGGTGGGCGTGGGGCAGGCGCCCGCTCTCCATCTGGGAGGAGAGAAGCCGCCGCGCCCGCGCGTGGCCCAGGATCCCCTCGAAGGGCGCCGCCAACCTGCTTGCCTCAGCGCCGCACGGAGGAGCTGGGCGCGGGCGGTCCGGGGGGGACGCCGGTCACCTCCTCGTGGCGCTCGCCCGCCCTCTCCCCGGCGCGGACCGAAGCCCGCTCGTCCTCCCGGCGCGCGGCCCGCGCCTGCCGCCAGACGGCGTGGACGCGCTGGAGGACGGTGAAGTTGGCGAGCACGGCCAGGGCCCAGACCACGTAGGTCAGGACGGTGGCGCCGAAGACGAGCCCGACCACGGTCGCCACCACCCGCTCGGGGCGGGCGAAGACCCCCACGTCGCACTTGAAGCCGAGGCTCTGGGCGCGGGCGCGGACGTAGCTGACCAGGTAGGAGCCGGCCAGGGCGAGGGCCGTGCCCAGCACCTGCCACTGCTGCCAGGAGCTCTGGTGGCGGGCGAAGTAGACGGCGACCCCGACGTAGATGGCCCCCTCCGAGAAGCGGTCCAAGGTGGAGTCGAAGAAGGCCCCGAAGGCGTAGCCCTTGCCCGTCACGCGGGCGAGGGCCCCGTCCAGGATGTCGAAGGTGCCGCCGACGGCGAGCACGATCCCGGCCGGCAGCAGCCTGCCCGTGGCCGTCAGCGCGGCCGCGGCGAACGCGATCAGCATGCCCACGAAGGTGACCTGGTTGGGGGTCACCGGCAGGGCCGCCAGGAGGCCCGCCAGGCGCTGGGCGTGACGCCTAATCCAGGCCTGGAAGCGGATCGTGAACACGCCTTCTCTCCACCCGCGCGGTCGGCTGCGCCCGCGCCTGCTCGTAAACCTCGATGACCCTGGCCGTGACCTCGCGCCAGGAGTATCGCTGAGCCTTGACCAGGCCGGACGCCCCCATGCGCCGCCGGAGCTCGGGGTCGCGGGCCAGGACGACCAGCGTCGCCCCCAGCTCCTGCCAGCTCTTGGGCCTGACGGCGAGGGCGTCCTGACCGGGGTCGACGACGGTCAGGTAGCCCGGGATCTCGGTGGTGACCACGGGGAGCCCGCTCGCCATCGCCTCCAGGAGCACGATTCCGAAGCTCTCCGCCCCCGTCGCGGGGGCGCAGAAGACGTCCGCCCCGGCGTAGTAGCCGGGCAGGTCGCCGGCGGGCACGTAGCCGGCCAGCACGACGTCCTTGAGGCCCCGTCCCGCCACGAAGCTCTCGATGCCGGAACGCAGAGGTCCGTCCCCCACGATGACGAGCCTGCTCTCGGGCACCCGCTCGCGCATGTACTCGTAGGCGCGGAGGAGGTAGCGCAGGCCCTTGCGCTTCTCGAGCCGGCCCACGAAGAGGACGTTGACCTTGCCGTCCCGCAGGCCCTGGGCGGGGGCCAGGCCGGGCCTGAAGACGTCGATGTCGATGCCGTTGGGGATGACGCGCAGGGGGGCGTCGAAGTACTGGTTGACGAAGTCCCGGGCGGGCTCGCTGACCGCGATCAGGCCGTCCAGCCGCTTGAGATAGGGCTTGAGCAGGAAGCGGCCGTAGTAGTAGCCCACGTTGGACCTGGCGAAGGCGTGGAAGGTGCCCACGTTGGCGGTCGTCGACATCCTGAGCAAGGTGATGGGGAGGGCGGGCATGAGGGGCTCGTGGAAGTGGAGGACGTCGAAACGCTCCTTGGACAGGATCTCGGCCACCCGGTTGGCGAGGTGGAAGCTGAGCGTGATCCTGGCCACGGAGTCGTTGGCGGGCACCGAGAAGACGCGCCCGATCCTGTAGAAGTCGGCCGTGTCCTGCTCGATGTCCTGCCGGTGGGAGGGGGCGAAGGTGCGAACGTCGTGGCCGAGCCGGCCCAGCCAGTCACCCAGGTTGCGGATGTGCTCGGTGACCCCGCCCGGGTGGGAGTAGTCGTAGGGGGAGACGAGCCCGACCTTCACGCCCTCGCCGCCTCCAAGCTCACGTCTGGTCCCAGACCACGTGGGGCATGTGCCACTGCTCGGGGTGGGCCCGGATGCACTCCTCCAGCTGGGCGATGCACTGGCGCGTGACCCTGGCCACGTCGGCGGCCCGGTCCCCCGTCGGCTCGGCCACGATGGGAGGCAGGCCGACGCCCCGGTAGCGGTCGTCCTCCTGGCGGTAGACGCAGACCGGGAGCAGGGGCGTGCCCAGCCGCAGCGCCATGGCGGCGGGGCCGCTCGGGATCCGGGCCGGGCGCCCGAAGAAGGGGACCGAGACCCCCGTCCCGGTCAGGTCGCGGTCGACGGCCGTGATCACGACCTCCCCCCGCCGGAGCGCGTCCACGACCTGGTGCAGGCCGCGGCGGCCGAGAGGCACGACGCGGATGCCGAGACGGGCCCGGGTCCTCCTGTACCACTCGAAGAGCGCCCGCGGCTCCACCTCCTCGGCGAACAGCCACACGGGCGCGAAGGAGGAGGCCCAGATGGCGGCCACGATCTCCCAGGAGCCCAGGTGGGCGGCCACCACGAGCACCCCCTTGCCCCGGGCCCGGGCCGCTTCCAGGTTGTCCAGGCCGTCCAGGGTCAAGAGCGGCTGCATCTCCCGGACCGGCACCCTGGGCAGGCGCATGAGGTCCGCGTAAGCCTTGGCGTGGAACCTGAAGTTGAGCCGCACGAGCGTGCGCAGGCGCTCGCGGCTGAGGCCGGGCTCGACCTGGCCGAGGTTCTCCTCCAGCCGCCGGCGGGCCTTCCTGGCCGTCACCAGCGCGAGGCGCGAGACGACTATGGCGAGGGCGTAGCCGACAGGCCGGGGCAACCGCGCCACCACCCACTGGAGCGAACGGAAGCCCAGGTAGCCGGCCCATCCGCGCACCCTTCAGGCGGGGGTGAACAGGGGGCGGAATGCGTACCACTGCTCGGGGCCCTCCCGGATGAAGCTCTCGAACCTGCGCACCACCTCCTGCATGACCGCCTGCGTGTCCCGGCGGCGGTCCCCGGTCAGGACCACCGTGACCTCGGGGTCGACGTGGACGTGGTAGCGCTCTTCGTCCAGGCGCCGGATGCTGACGGGCACCAGGCCCGCCCCCTCCTTGAGCATGAAGGCGGCCGGGCCGGAGGGGACGCGGGCGGAGCACCCGAAGAACACCACCTCCGAGCCTCCCGGGCCCTGGGGCAGGTCGCACAGAAGCGCCACCATCTGGTTGCGGGCGAGGGCGCACCGGATGTCCGCGACGCTGCGGCGCGAGAGCGCCGAGATGTGCACCCCCAGCCGCTCCCGGGCCCCCACGACGGCCTCGTTGAGCGAGCCGGGGAAGGTTTCCGCCACGGCCAGCATCCTGTACCCGAGCGAGTGCGCGAGCCCCGAGGCCATGTCCCAGGCGCCCATGTGGGCGAGGGCGAGGACGCAGCCCCGGCCCCGGGCCAAGACCGCGTCCACCTGCTCGCGCCCGTCATAGGTGACCCTGGCGGCGACCTCCTCGGCGGGAAGCGTCCCCATCCTCAGGAAGTCGGCGATCATGACGCCGTAGTTCTGGAATGCGCGCCTGGCCAGGAGCCTCACCGCGGGGTCGTCGGGCGTGCTGCCCAGCACGGCCGCGTAGTTGGCGTGGGCGGCCCGCCGCTGGCCGGGGCTGCCCCAGTACCAGAGCGCCCCTCCCGCCCGCGCCAGGGCGTTGCCCGTCGAGGTGGGCGCGGCCACGGCCAGTCGCGAAGCGGCGAAGTAGCTACTCCTCAGCACCTGCGGGCGTCCGCTCCGGGGAGCCGGCCGGCCCCCCGCCCGCGCCCGGGTGCCCGTTGGGGTTGAGGGCGTGCCGGCCCGCGATGAACTCCTCCGTGAGGATGCGGGCCTCGGGGTCGGTGTACTGGACCGGCGGCGACTTCATGAAGTAGGCGCTGGGCCCCTCCAGCGCGCCCGAGAGGCCGCGGTCGAGGCCCAGCCGGCAGCAGCGGACGGCGTCGATGACGATGCCGGCCGAGTTGGGGGAGTCGACCACCTCCAGCTTCAGCTCCACGTTGAGGGGGACGTCGCCGAACGAGCGGCCCTGGAGCCGGATGTAGGCCCACTTGCGGTCCTTGAGCCAGGGTACGTAGTCGGAGGGTCCGATGTGGATGTCGTCGCGGGCGAGCTGGTAGTCGAGCTGGGAGGCGACCGCGTTCGTCTTGGAGATCTTCTTGGACTCCAGGCGCTCGCGCTCCAGCATGTTGAGGAAGTCGGTGTTGCCCCCGAAGTTGAGCTGGTAGGTCTCCTCCAGGCGCACGCCCCGCTCCCGGAAGAGCCGGGCCAGGGTCCGGTGCACGATGGTGGCGCCCACCTGGGACTTGATGTCGTCACCGATGATGGGCAGCTTGCGCTGCCGGAAGCGCCCCTGCCAGTAGTGCTCGCGGGCGATGAAGACGGGGATGCAGTTGACCACCGCGCAGCCGGCCGTGAGGGCCTGCTCGATGTACCACTTGGTGGCCTCCTCGCTGCCCACGGGCAGGTAGTTGACGAGCACGTCGGTGCCCGTCTCCTTGAGGATCCTGACCACGTCCGCGGTCTCGCCGGGCGCCTTCTTGACCACGTCCGAGAGGTACTTGCCGATGCCGTCGTGGGTCATGCCCCGGGAGACCTTCACGCCCAGGGGGGGCACGTCCGAGAAGCGGACCGTGTTGTTGGGCCCCGAGAAGACGGCCTCCGAGAGGTCCTTGCCGACCTTCTCTATGTCCACGTCGAAGGCGGCCGTGAACTCCACGTCGCGGACGTGGTAGCCGCCCAGGTCCACGTGCATGAGGCCGGGGACGAAGTCGGCCGGGGAGGCATCGCGGTAGTAGTGGACCCCCTGCACGAGCGACGAGGCGCAGTTGCCCACGCCCACGATGGCCACCCTCACCTTGCCCTTGCCGTTCTTCATCGACTCACCTCAGCTGGAGTTGCGTTCCGCCCGGTCCCGTCTTCCAGGCCGAGCATCTGTGACAGGTCCGACTGGCGGCGCCGGAGCGTGTCGCGGTCGAGCGAGCAGTAGACCAGCCGCCCCTCGCGCCGGGTCCGGACGACGCCCCCCAGACGCATGATGCGGAGGTGCCACGAGATCCGGGGCTGGCTCACCCTGAGGCGGAGGGCGAGGTCGTTGACGCTCTTTTCCGCGGACTCGGCCAGCACCTCCATGATGCGCAGCCGCGTGGGGTTGGCGAGCGCCGTGAAGTAGGCGGGGAGCTCCTGGCGCTGGCTGGGAAGAAACATAAGCGGTCCTTTATGAGTCTAACGCATAAAGAACGCGTTATGAATCGAATGGGCGGCTGGCCGCGCCCCGTGCCCGGTCCGTATGCTGGGCGGGTGGCCGCCTTCCGCAAGACGCGCGAGGGGGAGTCGGTGGCCGGCCTGGCGGGCGCCATCGTGGAGGACGCCCAGAAGCTGGTCCGGCTCGAGATCGAGCTCGCCAAGCAGGAGACCAAGGAGCTCGTCGTCTCCAACCTCATCGCCGCCGCCCTGCTGGCGTCGGCGGCCTTCCTCGTCGCCCTGGCCGTGTTCGTGGCGGCGCCCGTGCTCGTCGTCGTCATCCTGCCCTGGCACTGGCAGGCGGCGGCGGTCTGGTTCGGCGCCTGCGTCGTGCTGGCGGTGGGGCTGGCCGTGCCGGGCGGCCTCCTGCTCAAGATCGGGCCGCCCCGCCGCACCCTCCAGACCCTCAAGGAGACCCGGGATTGGTTAAGCCATCAGATGAGATCGTCCGCGAGATAAGCGAGACGCGCGGGGCCATGGAGTCCCGGATCGTCGAGCTCAGGCAGCGCAGCCGCCAGACGGTGCGGCGCACGGCCCGGCTGGCGGCCCTCGGCGCGGGCGTGGCGGCGGCGCTGGCCGTCGCCGCCGGGGTGGTCTTCGTGACCTACCGGATGCGACGGCCGCCCACCTTCGCCGAGCGCCTGGGGCGGGTGCTCCCGAGCCGCTTCAGCCGCCTCAGCGCGGTCGCCCAGGCGGCCCGGCTGTGGGCGGGCAGGCGCGTGCCCCCGGTCCGCCTCTACGTGGGCGACCGCCAGGTCGGGGAGGCCGCCCCCACGACCCGCTGGGAGAAGATCGGGCTGCGCTTCGCGCAGACCTTCGCGACCGCCGCCGCCTCGGCCCTCGTCAGCCGCCTGACGGCGAGGCTTCTGCCCCGCCGCTGAGGCCGCTCACGGGTCCATGCGGAGGTTGGCGCCCGAGAGGGGGGCCGAGTCCGGGGCGGCCAGCCAGGCCACCACGCGCGCCACCGAGCGGGGCTCCAGGACGGGACCGGAGGCGGCCGGGCTCTTCTCCAGCATGGGGGTCCTGACCGCGCCCGGGCTGACGGCGTTGACCCGGATGCCGTGCGGGCGCCCCTCCACGGCGAGGACCTCGACCAGGCCCGCCAGGCCGGACTTGGCGGCCACGTAGGCGGCCGTGCCCGCGAACTTCTCCGCGCCCGCCACCCCGGCCAGGCTGGAGATCATGACCACCGAGCCGCCCCCCGCGCTCATGAGCCGGAAGGACTCGCGGGCGCAGAGGAAGGCGCTCCGCAGCCCCGAGCGCAAGGTGGCGTCCCAGTCCTCCGCGGCCATCTCCGCGAAGGGGACAGGGATCAGCTCCGCGGCCGCGTGGACGAGGGCGTCGAGGCGGTCCAGGCGCCCGAAGAAGCCCCGCACCTGGTCCTCGTCGCCGGCGTCCAGGCCCGACCGGCGGCTGACCGCCATGACCTCGTAGCCGCGCGCGCCCAGCTCCTCCACGACGGCCGAGCCGATGCCGCCCGTGCCCCCGGTCACGACCGCCAGCGGCTTCACGAGGCCGCCACCTGCCCCAGGGCCAGCTCGTAGGCGTCGAGGCTCGGGCCCAGGAGGAGGCGGCGCGCCGATTCGCGCACGCGGGCCCGGTCGAGGTCAAGGCAGGCCCGCGCCGCCCGCACCAGGGCGGCCTCGTCGCCGGGCTCCACCAGGATGCCCCCCACGCCCTCTTGGACCACCTCGGGCAGGCCCCCCCGCCTGTAGGCGGCGACCGGGCAGCCGGCCAGCTGGGACTCCGCCGCGACCAGGCCGAAGGGCTCCTCCCACTCCACGGGCATGAGGGTCACCGCCGAGGCCGACATGAGCCGCCAGAGCCGGGGCCGCGGGAGCGGGCCCAGGGGCCCCTCTCCTTCCAGCAGGGGCAGCACCTGGCGGCGGTGGTAGCCCTCGTCGTAGACCGAGCCCACCACGAGGGGCTTGAGGCCGGCCCCCCGCGCGACCCGGACGGCGGCCGCCGTCCCCTTCTCCGGGGAGATTCGGCCCGCGATCAGGGCGCAGGGGGAGACGGGGCCCTCGCCGGCCTCGAAGTCGGGGACCCCGTCGCGCAGCACGCGGGCCTCGAGCCCGGCGCCGCGCCAGAGGCGCCGGGCCGCCTCCGAGACCGTGGCCAGGGGGGCGCCCGAGGCACGGGCGGCGGCCACCACCGGGGGCGAGAGGGGGGGCAGGTGCAGGGTGTGGAGGACGGGCAGGCCGGCCGCGAGATGGAAGGCCTCCTCGTCGAAGGCGTGCTGGCTGACGGCCTCGGGGCCGTCCGCCCGGACCGCGTCGAAGAGCCTTCCGAAGCCCTCGCGGAGCGCGGGCACGGGCGGGCGGGGTGGGCCCCCGGGCATGACCAGGGCGTGGGCCACGGAGGCGTCGACGGGGATCGGCACCAGGTCCACCCCCTCCACCCGGGAGCCCTGGGCGCAGTAGAGGCGGACCTCGTGGCCGCGGCCGGCGAGGCCCCGCGCGAGGTCCGCGACGAAGGCCTGGGCGCCTCCCGCCTGGGCGGGCAGGAGCGGGGTCACGAGCGAGGCGGTGACGGCGATCCTCATCCCGCCCCCGGGCGGGCGCCTGGCCTCAGCGCCGGATCAGCTCCATCACCTCGGCCCGCGAGCGGGGGTCCTCGCGAAAGACGCCCAGCATGCAGGAGGTCACCGTCAGGTTCCCGGGACGCTCCACCCCG
This sequence comes from Candidatus Dormibacterales bacterium, assembly GCA_050735015.1. Classification (GTDB taxonomy): domain Bacteria; phylum Chloroflexota; class Dormibacteria; order Dormibacterales; family Dormibacteraceae; genus JBOHUX01. Next base: position 13,720 of record JBOHUY010000246.1, read on the forward strand.
CGCATCTCCATGCACATGTGGCGCGCCTCCATGACGACGGCGGTGCCGGCCGGCGTGACGACCTCCTCGAAGGCCTCCGCGATCTGCCGCGTGAGCCGCTCCTGGAGCTGGAGGCGGCGCGAGAAGACCCCCACCACGCGCGGGATCTTGCTGAGGCCGACGATCTTGCCCCTGGGCATGTAGGCCACGTGGCAGGAGCCGAAAAAGGGCAGGAGGTGGTGCTCGCAGAGGCTGTAGAACTGGATGTCCTTGACCAGGACGACCTCGTCGTAGTCCTGCTCGAAGATGGCGTCGCCGACGACCTCGGCCGCGCTCATGGCGCTCCCCGAGACGAGGTCTCGGAGAGAGCGCGCGACGCGCTCGGGGGTGCCCGCCAGCCCCGGGCGCCCCAGGTCCTCGCCCACCAGCTCGAGCATGCGCGCCACCGTCGACTCCAGCTCGCGCCCGGGCGCCCCGTCGGGGAGCTCGCGCTCAAGGCGCGGCCGCAGCACGCTCACCTTGACGGCGCCCTCACGCCCTTTCCACCTGGACCGAGTTGTTCTCCGACTCGACCAGGCGCACCCGCCGCAGGCTGCCCTCGGGCAGGCACCTCTCGAGCTCGGCCCAGAAGGACAGGGCCAGGTTCTCGGCCGTGGGGATGACGCCGGCCAGGAAGTCCACGTCCCGGTTCAGGTGGCGGTGGTCGACCCTGTCCACGACCGCCTCGCGCATGGCCCTGTCGAGCTCGCGCAGGTTGACGACCATGCCCGTCTCCGGCTCCGGACGCCCGGCCACGCTCACCTCCAGCTGGTAGTTGTGGCCGTGGTCTCCCGCGCAGGCCCCGAAGACGCTCCGGTTGCGCTCTTCGTCCCACTCGGGCCGGCGCAGCACGTGGGCGGCCGCGAAGGTCGCCCGCCGGGTCACGACGACCGTCCCGGGGGCCGGCCCCGCCGCCTTCTCCACGGCCCCGCCGCGCTCGGTCTCAAGCATGTGTCCCTCCATATACTGGCCCAAACGCTCCCCCCCGCCTCCTGAAGGTAGAGCCGGCTGCCCGCGGGCATCATGCGCTGGGCCAGGA
>JBOHUY010000247.1:0-2883 GCA_050735015.1 Candidatus Dormibacterales bacterium
GTCCGAACAGGGCTGGGAGGCCACTCTTGCCCTCGACCTCGACTATCAACGTGTCCAACCCGGACCGGGCGCCCAGGTAGGCGAGCGCGGCGCTGACAGTGGTCTTGCCGGCGCCCCCCTTGCCGGCGACGATCACAACCCGGGCGGGAGGGCGAAACGTTACTCGGTCCACTTGTCTCCAGGCGGGCAGTGAGGGACGGTCGGTCTGGACAGCTTTGACCGTGTTGTAGACGTTCAGGTTAGTGTCAGTTTGGGTTGCCCGGGCGGTCGCTCGGCAATGCCGGCAACCGGCGGGCGCAGCCCGAGAAAGCGCAGGTCAGGGCGGTGGAAAGTGAAAGATTGCCTCTTGTTGGCCGCCGGACAGGGGAGTACCTTGAAGTGAGAGAAAGGGGGATGGGTCGTGAGCGTCCAGCAAGCGGGAGATGTGTGGCAGGCCAAGGCGGCGTGCCGCGGCCCGCACACGTCCCTGTTCTTCCCTCCTTCCCACTTTGAGCGCAAGGACGACAAGGAGTCCCGCGAGACGCGGGCAAAGGCCATCTGCGCCACCTGCCCGGTCAAGCGGCCCTGCCTCCAGTACGCCCTCAAGATCCGTGAGCCACACGGGATCTGGGGCGGGCTCAACGAGATGGAGCGCCGAGAGCTTCTCTCCTACTGAGTGCCTGTTGCCGGGCGGGCACTCGGTCCGCCTCCCCGGGCTGCGCTGCGCACCCGGTCCGCCGTGAGACGCGGGTGAGTTGGTACACGGTCGGCAAGCGCAGGGACGTTCCTGCCGATCGGGGCTGGCCGGTCCAGGTGGGAGATCGGCGCATCGCCGTCTTCGCGGTGGGTGCGGACTTGTTCGCGGTCGACAACGTGTGCCGCCACGTGGGTAATCCGATCGACGACGGCCACGTCGAGCACGGCTGCGTCACCTGCCCGTGGCACGGGTGGCGTTACGATCTGCGAACGGGGGACCAGGTCATGATGTTCGGCCGCCGGCCCGGCTTGCGCACCTACCCGGTTCGCTCGGCCGGCGAAGACGTGCAGGTGGACATCTCCTAGTGCTGGCTGTTGACCGGGGCAAAGACAGCTGCCGCGCCGGCCTGCCGCTATCTGGAGCTCACGTTGCGCGAAGCTGGCATGGCGATGCGGCTGCTATGGCGGATCGTCAAGAAGACCTTCAGCTCGCTGTTCCTGGCCATCGTCGCCGTGGTTGGGGTGCCAGTCGCGGGTGGCGCCACCGTGCTGGCGGGGCTGGTCTTCCTGCCTTTGCCGGCGACGATCCCGATACCGAAGGCCAACCCGACCATAGAGCCCACCGTCATCTACGACCGCTATGGCAACAAGATCGCCACCCTGCAGCGCTACGACCGCAACATTCCCGTGACGGAGGCCGAGATCCCCGAGGTCCTCAAGGAAGCCGTCGTGGCCGACGAGGACCGCAACTTCTACCATCACGGAGGAGTGGACCTCCGCGGCACCTTGCGAGCGGCGTGGGACGACATCCGCCACAAGGGGCCCCTCCAGGGCGGTTCGACCATCACCCAGCAATACGTGAAGCTCGCCTACACAAGCGGCCACCGGACCATCATCCGCAAGATCCGCGAGGCCATCCTCGCCAGCCAACTCGACCGCCAGGCCAGCAAGAACGAGATCCTCTACCGGTACCTGACCATCGTGTACTTCGGTGACGGCAATTACGGAGTGGGCGCGGCCGCCCAGGACTACTTCCACGTCCCGGTGGGCCAGTTGGACGCTTCACAGGCCGCCACCCTCGCCGGCCTCATCCCCGCTCCGTCGGCCCGGGCGCCGCGGGAGAACCTCACGGGCGCGGAACAGGCCCGCGAACTGGTGCTGGGCAAGATGCACCAGCAGGGATACCTGACCGACGCCCAGTACCGCTCGGCGCTCGCGTCCAAGCTCGCCCTGGCGGCCAGTGGTCACGTGCCGGCCGGAGCCACCGTCGTCTACCCGTACCAGACCACCACGAGCGCCTACCCCGACTTCGTCGACTACGTCACCAGGTGGCTGCTGGTGCACTACCCCGCTTCGGAGGTCTACGGAGGCGGGCTGCGGGTCCAGACCACCCTCGACCCTGCGGTGCAGAAGGCGGCCTACGACGAGGTGCGCTCCACCTTGTCGGGGACCAAGGAACCCCTCGAGATGGCCCTGGCGACGGTGGAGCCCCGCACCGGGTTTGTGCCGGCAATCGTCGGAGGCCGGCAGTTCGGCTCGGGGCCGTTCGCCCAGGACAACCTGGCCATCGGCGGCTGCGACGCGCCCACCAAGGGCGCCAAGGTGCAGGTGGCGGCCACCTGCTGGGGCGGTAGCTCGATCAGCGGCGGAACCCCGGGGCGCCAGCCCGGCTCGTCGTGGAAGCCGTTCGTGCTGGCCACGGCCTTCGAGCAAGGGATCCAGCCCACCGCCACGTACAACGCCCCCGGCGTGTACCAGATACCGGGCTGCAAGGTGTACAGCCGCCAGCAGGCGAGCACCTGCCAGGTGCACAACGACGAGCCCGGAGCGGTGCTCGGCAACGTTTCGCTCGCCGTGGCCACCTGGGACTCCATCAATACGGTGTACGCCCAGGTTGCCCCCCAGGTGGGCTGCGCCAACATCGCCAAGACCGCCAAGGCGATGGGCGTGGACTCGGCCTACTACTCGACCCCGCCGTTCTACTTCTGCCAGACCTACGCCTTGGGGGAGATCGACGTCTCGCCCCTGGACATGGCCTCGGCCTAGGGGGTGTTCGCCGACCTCGGCCAGCGGGCGGCGACCTCACCGATGCTCGAGATCGTCAACTCGTCTGGGAAGGTGCTTGTCGACAACATCAAACATCTCCCCGCCACCACGACGGTCATGCCGGCCAATGTCGCCGACAACGTGACCAACGTCCTGCAGGGC
>JBOHUY010000248.1:0-2711 GCA_050735015.1 Candidatus Dormibacterales bacterium
CGGCTCCCCTGCCTCGGTCCCCCATCCCCGTCCCCCCGCTGCCCGAGGCCTTCGCACCGGCGCCGGTGCCCGAGCCCGCGCCCGCCGCCACCGCGCCCGTGCCCATCCCCGCCGAGCGGCGGCTCGACCCCGCCATCACCCAGACGCTTCCCCTGGTCCACGCCAGCCAGGTCGGGGTGGACTGGGAACAGGTCATCACCGAGCTGCAGCTGATGGCGGAGGAGGCGCTCGGCAACCGCGCCCGTAAGGTCAAGGAGATCCTGGCCGGCGCGGAGCGGTCGCGCCCCGGCGTCGAGGAGGCCATCGGCCAGGTGCCTTCCATCTCGCTGCTCTTCGTCGACTCCTCCCGCCTGGAGGGGCTGGCGCAGGACATGAAGGTGAAGCTCGACAGCCTGTCGGCCTAGCCGGGCGGGCACCTGCCAGGCGCTTGCCTCACGCTCCCGGGCCCGCGCGGACGCTCCTCGGGGGAAGGGCCCGCCGGAGCGGTCTTCTCCTGACCGCCGCCCTTCTGGCGGCCGCCCTCAGCTCCTGCATCGTGGGGGGCCCGGAGATCGTCTCCATCGCCCCGGACAGGAACGCCTCCAGCGTCTCCACCATCGCGCCTGTGCGCATCACCTTCGACAGGGCCGTGGACCGCCGCTCCCTGGCCAGCCACTTCAGCCTCTACCCGATGCGCGACGGGCGGGCCCTGCCGGACGAGCGGGTGAGCGGCAGGATGACCTGGGACGGGGCCAGGACGGCGGTCTTCCGCCACGGGACTCTGCGCACCAACACCTATTACAAGGTGGTCCTGGAGGCGGGCTACCGGGACTCGACGGGGGGCGCCAACGGGATCACCCACAACTGGACCTTCAAGACGGAGTCGGCCCCCAGCATGACGGGGTCCACGCCCGGGGCCGGGGACACCGGCGTCGACCCCCTGGCCGACTTGAGGCTCGGCTTCTCCAGACCCATGGACATGGCCAGCCTGGGACGCTCGATCGAGATCACCCCCGCCGTGCCCTTCCACGTCGTGCGCGACCCCGCCGACCCCCGCCGCGCGATCCTGGCCCCGGTCGGACTCCTGGCCCCCCGCCAGGCCTACACCGTCACCGTCCTGGGCTCGGCCCGCGACGTCGACGGCAACCGCCTCGGGCAGGCCGCCAGGATCCGCTTCCAGACCGGCGACCTGCGACCCATGTCGGGGCTGGTCACGGTCAGCGCCGCCCCCCCCGGCTCGTCAGGATCCGGGATCTGGGTCGTCGACTCCCAGGGCATCGCCCGGCGCGTGGTCAAGACCCCCGTCCTCTCCTTCCGCTGGTCGGCGGACGGCGTCCACCTCCTGGTCCAGACCGGCCCCCGGGATTGGGCCCTGGCCCTGGCCGGCACGGCCCCGGTCAGCCTGCCCTTCCAGGCCGACTGGGCGGTCCAGCTTCCCGGTGACGGCTACCTGGCGCTGGACGGCACCGAGCTCGAGAGGGTCGCCTCGGACGGCGGCGTGACCCCGCTCGCGGGGGGGGTCCTCGAGGCCGCCCTCGCCCCGGACGAGCAAAGGGTCGCCTTCACGGCCGCCACCGGCGCCACCACGCAGGTCCGCGCCCTCGACCTCCAGCTCAACGCCCAGTACCTGCTCCTGACCGAGCCCGGCGCCGTGAGCGGGCTGGCCTGGTCGCCGGACGGCACGCGCATCGCCTACCGGGCGCAGCCCCCCGACGGGTCCCTCTCTCTCATCCGGGTCGCGACCCTGGCCCCCGCCACCGGGCCCGGGACAGGCGTGATCACCGTCTCGGCGGGCGACGTGGGCCCGCCCGTGTGGATGCCGGACTCCCGACGCCTGGTCTTCTCGGCCAGCGTGGCGCAGACTCCCGGGGGCGGCCCCAAGCTCTTCCTGGTCGAGCCCGGAGGCACGCCGAGCGCGCTCACCGCCACCTCGGGCCTGCCGCCCGGCGACCTCGCCGCCTCTGCGCCCAGCCCCTCGCCCGACGGGCACCAGATCGCCTTCCTGGCCCCCGTCGAGGGCGCACTCCAGGCCTTCTGGATGAACGCGGACGGGACCGGGGTGACGCAGCTGACAGGGGCCTCGGGGTGGTTCCCCTACTCCTGCGTGACCCTCACCTGGAGCCGTCCCTGAGGGCTCGCGACCAGGCCCTCCAGCTCGCTCACGAGGCGGGCCGCCGTGCGCGACCAGGGGAACCTCTGCGCGAGCAGGATCCCGCGCCGCCCCATCTGCTCGGCGAGCTCGGGCTGGTCCAGTAGCCGCCCGATGCGGGAGGCGTACTCGACGGGGTCGTCGCCCCTGACCAGGTAGCCCGTGACCTCGTCGCGGACGACCGAGGCCAGGCCCGCCACGTCGGAGGCGATGACCGGGCACCCGCAGGCCTGCGCCTCCAGCCCGACGAGGCCGAAGGACTCGCTGTACGAGGGCATCAGGCAGGCCTCGGAGGCGGCGTAGTAGTGGGGGAGCTGGGCGTGGCCGACGGAGCCCCTGAACTCGACGCGCGAGGAGATCCCGAGCTCGGCGGCGATCGCGCGCAGCCTGGCCATCTCGCTCTCCCCGGCGTCCAGGCTGTCCTCGCCCAGGATCAGGAACCTGACGTCGGGGTGGCGGCGGTCGGCGGCCATGGCGAAGGCCCGGAGGGCGACCTCGACGCCCTTGAGGCGCTCCAGCCTACCCACGAAGAGGAGCACCCGGCTTCCCTCGAGGCCGAGACGGCGGGCGGGCGCCCGCCGCG